>JAICRN010000632.1 GCA_025937335.1 Microcoleus sp. TY_ISSM_2_bin.22 | reverse complement strand
CCCAAACTTACTTGGCCAAGAGTTCAAATTACTTTGTCAATAGGTTGAGTGTTAAAGATATTATGGTTTCTTGCGAATTAGCCTGGGCAGTGTTGAATGTCGTAACAGTGCCGAAGTTTTACAATCTGACAAAAAAGGTCTTTCCTGGTTGTGAAGAATTGCCAGCAGGTGTTCAGGGAGGAGTGGTAAGTTTGGTGTTCAATCGCGGCACGAGTAGGGGGGGAGACCGCCAGGAAATGCGTGCAATTCTGGATTTATTACCGAAAAAAGATGTACGTGGAATTGCTGAATAAATCCGGTAAATGAAACGGATTTGGGTGGGTAGAAACATTGAACAAGGTATAGCCAGACGCCGGGATGCGGAAGCAGATTTAATCGAGGAAAGTGCTTAAATTGACAAGTTCCGAAGACATCGCCGAATAAATCAACTTGTAGGCTGCGCCTTACCTTACATAAGTAGGTTTAAGTCACCCCTATTGAATACGGATTTAATATGAAATATGAATACTCCTGAACCTTCATTAACTAAAACTGAATTAAGAAAGTCGCTCCTCAACACCCGCAAATCCCTATCAGCACAAGAATGGAGACAAAAGAGCGATCGCCTCTGCAATCATCTCCAAAACTCGCCCCTATTCACCCAAGCAAAAACAATCCTCGCCTACTTCAGTTGTCGCCAAGAACCAGATTTAAGTCCCCTATTTGTAACTCCCCGCAAATGGGGATTTCCCCGCTGTGTCGGCAAAGAGCTATCCTGGCACATCTGGCAGCCCGGAGATGCTTTACATACTGGAGCTTACGGCATACTCGAACCCCTGCCGGATGCTCCGAAAATAGACCGCTCAGAAGTAGATTTAATGCTCGTACCCGCAGTAGGCTGCGATGTTCGCGGCTATCGCTTGGGCTACGGCGGCGGCTATTACGATCGAATGCTCAGTTTAGCAGAGTGGGAATCAAAAGTTACGATCGGCATTATCTTTGAATTTGCCTTGGTCGCCCAACTACCAGTTGACTCCTGGGATCTACCGCTGCACGGCATTTGTACAGAAAGCGGTTGCACAATTGCACAGCGAAAATCTTAAACGGGCATAAACAAATTAATTTTCCGCAATTATGCCTATATCCTCTTAATCTAGAATCTAGAATCTAAAATCTAAAATCTAAAATCTAAAATAGTATGGCCCAGCGCTACGTTCGAGTTAAAACAACACAAGGACACATCCATTACGGTTTACTGCAACTGAGCCACAGCGTTCAAGTATTTGATGCACCTCCCTGGTTACAAGGACAACCAACTGATGTGGAACTTTCACCAGATACTTACCAAATTCTCGCCCCGTGCTCTCCCTCAAAAATTGTAGCTGTAGGCAAAAATTATGTCGATCACGCCGCCGAGATGGGAACCCCAGTACCTGCTGAGCCCCTGCTGTTTTTCAAGCCTCCGAGTGCTGTCATCCCCGCAGGTGGAGCGATTCGCTATCCGCAGCAGTCGGAAAGGGTAGACTACGAGGGAGAATTGGCCCTGGTAATTGGCGAACATTGTAGCAACTGCACTCCCGAACAAGCACACAGCAAAATTTGGGGCTATACGATCGCCAATGACGTAACAGCTAGAGATTTGCAAAAGCGGGACAACCAGTGGGCGAGGGCCAAAGGGTTCGATACTTTTTGTCCCTTGGGGCCTTGGATTGTCCGCGAATTGAGTCCGGCTGCACAATTGCAGACTTTTGTCAATGAGAGCGAGCGACCGGTACAGTCATCCCAGATCGATCGCATGGTATTTTCGCCAGACTTTCTCGTCTCCTACATCAGTCAAGTAATGACCCTAGTTCCAGGCGATGTGATACTGACTGGAACGCCGCAAGGAGTAGGGCCGCTACAAATAGGCGATCGAGTCCGCATCGAAATTGAAGGCATCGGCAGTCTTGAAAATACAGTAGTTATTAATAATGGGTAATTGGTAATTATCGCCAACAACTGTCAAGTGCCAACAGCCAACTGCCAATTGACTAACGTACCTGCATATAAACAGCATCCGAAAGCGGAGGAATCTCTGCATAGCGTCCCAAAAGCGACTGAACGACTGCATAGACAAATGCAGCAAAAGCGCCCAAAAACACCATGTTATACAGAGTTTCCGCAATAAATGCCACTTGTAAGCCTTTAGAAAAAATCGGCAAAACTAGACCGCACAGCATCAAAACAATGTCTAAAAGAATCGCCTGCATGGCATTAAAACGAATGAAGTGACTGATGTTTTCGTTTCTAACTACTCCTAAATACAGGGCAAAGAAGATAATCAAGCTAGCAAATGGCAACCTATAAAGTTCCATCAAAGGAGCTAGCGGTATAAACAACAGTTGCAGGACAGGAAACTGTCTAAACAGAAACGCGCCAAAGGTAAGCCCGTCAATCAACGGGAGCAAATAAGGCAAAGAAGCAAAAATCCGGTCTGGAACAGTTGTAGATCCGCGCCAAGTCATAATGAACTCTCCTGAGTCGATCGATTAACTATTAATTCCATTAAACTCAGGATAACGCAGCAGCAGGGTTTGTGTTTCGACTCTGCCGGAACTTGCTTTTCACTCAGCGGCGAGCAGCCTCAACAACCAACTGCAGGCTTTCTTATTTAATGTTGGCAATGACGAAGCCCATTTGACACTCGTACCGATCGGGCAAATTTTCCGTAGGTTTAGCAACAGGATGACCGCAGCGAAGCTCTCCACCGCTCCAGCGCGGTTGCCCAGTGCGATCGGCCAGCAAACAACTTTGGCAAACACACTGAGGGGCAAGCATCTGATTTTCCATTAAAATGACTAACATTTGATACCTCCGGCAGGTTTCACACCAGTAATTTCATTGTATGTCAGCAGTTAGGGACAAACGGCTTAACCTGAACACAACGTAATATTTATGTCAATGGTGCGAAATCCGTAGTACGGTATAAGATCCTCAATTCCCAATCCCAAAACTGTCAAGAGGTTGATTATTGTGACGGACACTAACTTAGAATTCCTTTCCAAAACCGATCCGCTAATTGCCGATTTAATCGGGCAAGAGCTCCAGCGGCAGCGAGACCACCTAGAACTCATCGCCAGCGAAAACTTTACCTCCTCCGCGGTAATGGCAGCTCAAGGCTCAGTGCTGACAAATAAATACGCCGAAGGACTGCCAGCGAAACGCTACTACGGCGGCTGCGAATTTATTGACGGCATCGAGCAAATCGCGATCGACCGCGCCAAACAGCTATTTGGAGCCGCTCACGCCAACGTCCAACCCCACTCCGGCGCTCAAGCCAACTTTGCAGTGTTTTTGAGCCTGCTGGAACCAGGAGACGGAATTATGGGCATGGATTTATCCCACGGCGGACACTTGACCCACGGTTCGCCGGTCAACGTATCCGGCAAATGGTTCAAAGCTTTTCACTACGGCGTCAGCCAAGAAACAGAACAGCTCGACTACGACGAAATT
>JAICRN010000557.1 GCA_025937335.1 Microcoleus sp. TY_ISSM_2_bin.22 | reverse complement strand
ATCTTTATCTGCGTGAATCTGCGTCAATCCCTTGTCATCTGCGGTTCAGAAATTTTATTTTTTTAACCGCAGGTGAGGGTCGATCCCCACAGATTAACGCAGATGAATTAGCTCGAGTCCGGTTGCAGCATCGGTGATTGTGACTAATGACTAATGACTACTGACTCTTTTTAAGCTCTTAGCTGAACTGGCATCACCAAGAATGTAGCATTGACTCCGCCCAAAGGCTGAAAAATCACAGGCGCAAGAGCACCGTTTAATTGCAGTTGAATTTCGGGAGATTGAGCCGTTTTCAAAATGTCAATTAGGTATTTTACGTTGAAAGCAATATCTATGCTGTCTCCCGAAATCTGTGCCGGCATTGACTCTTTGCCGCAGCCGACATCTTTAGCATCTACAGACAAAGTAATTTCCTGATTCTCCTCGTCGATGCTGCATTTGAGAATATTATTTTTTTGGTCTGCAAAAACGGCAATTCTTTCTACTGCTGCTAAGAACGATCGCCTTTCTAAGGTAATTTGCCGTTCAAAGGAGGGCGGAATCAACTGCCGGTATGCGGGATATTGCCCTTCCAAAGTGCGGGTTGTCAGGCGCTGGTCTGCCCATTCAAACACTACTTGACCCTGTTCAAAATGCAGGGTGACAGGTTCAGTCCACTGCCGCATCACCAGCATTCTTTCTACTTCCCGCAATGCTTTAGCGGGAACTGTCACCTCAAATTCTTCCTCGGTTTCTTCCGCTTCGGCTTTTTCATTTGCAGTTTGAACTACTGCCAATCTGTGGCCGTCTGTAGCTGCAAATTCCAGACAATCTTGCAATACCTTTAAATGCACGCCTGCAAGTACCTGTTTTGCTTCGTCGGGGCTAGTAGCAAATAAAGTTCCTTTGAGTCCTTCTATCAAGGCTTCCGGCGGCAATTTAAGGATTGTTCCGGCTTCGATTGCGGGCAATTCTGGGAATTCTTCCGGGCCCATGCCTCTAACTTGGTAGCTGCCAGAAGTGCAAGTGAGATAGGCTACGGTGTCCCCCGCTTCGTCTTCTAAAGTAATCTCTCCATCTGGGAGTCTCGAAACAATATCGTTAAGTAATTTAGCGGGTATGGTAAAACTGCCGCCGCCAGTCACTTCTGCTGCGAAGCTGGTACGAATGCCCAAACTGAGATCGAAAGCTGTCAAGCTAACCCGCTGATTTTCCTCATCCGCTACTAAGAGCACGTTGGCTAATACCGGATGTGTCGGGCGGGAGGGAACGGCCCGACTTACCAACGAGAGGTTGGCGTTGAGGTCACTTTGGGTGCAAACCAATTTCATGGTAGGAAGGTTAATTAACCGGATTTGAAACAGAAACAAATCGTATCACAGAAAGCCGGCGGGTCTGTTTTTCTGTGTGTAGGGCTTAAGCATGGGGCTGGAAACCCGGTTTCTCGGCAAGATTTTGCCTGTAAAAACTAGAAATTTTTGTAGAAACCGGGTTTCTGAGGTCAGCGCGCGTCGCGAACTATCTGTGTAGGGTGTGCAGGGATCGCCTGTTTTTTTTAATTTATTGAATTCTTTTTGTGTCGATCGCCCTGTGGAAACTGTGGAAAAAAAAGCTAACTGCTTGCTGGGAATCACTTGTAGGTAATAAATACCTGTGGAAAACTTGTGGAAAAGCTGTTGAGGTCGATCGCCCATTTTTGTGCAAATACTGTTTCGGGCGATCGAGTAAAGTTTTCCACAAACAGAGGGCCCATTTTCCACAGGTTTTTCCACAGGCAATATCAAATCCGGTGGCATCGAAATTGATATTACCCACAGTCAGGATACGGCGGTGTGACGTTTCCCGAAAATTAATCGGGCGATGGTTACATCTGTCATCGAGTGCGATTGATTATTTGGGGGTAGGGAAACGGCACGGTGGGGTGTCCAGATTTGCCTATCTGTTTATCTGTGTATCCGTGTCCGCATCTGTGTCGTGCCTTCCTTCTTCCTTAATATTCAACTTTTGCGGCTGACAACGTTAATTCGATCGCTCAACTGACGCAAAGTTTGGGCCAAATTCGGGTCAGTGTTCCGCAACTGAGCAATTTTGTCACAACTGTAAAGCACAGTCGTGTGATCTTTGCCGCCGAACACTTCGCCAACTTTCGGCAAACTCAAACCAGTATGCTGCCGAATTAAATACATCCCTATTTGACGGGCCAGACTAATTTCTCGCCTGCGGGAAATACCTTTCAAATCTTCAACAGAAACATCAAACGCCTCGGCGACAACTGCAATTACTGCATCTGGCGTCGCCTCTACGCTTTCAGTTTGCGGGTTCAAAACCGGGGTGATATTCTCCACAGTCATCGGCAAACCGGTAATTGAAAGATAAGCTACCGCCCGAATCAAAGCACCTTCTAATTCGCGAACGTTGGAAGTGTAACTAGAAGCAATGTATTCAATCACATCTCGCGGCAGCCGCATATTTTCATACTCGGCTTTTTTCTGCAAAATTGCCATCCTAGTTTCCAAGTCTGGCAATTGAATGTCGGCAATTAATCCCATCGAAAATCGGGAACACAAACGCTCTTGCAGGCGGGGGATTTGCTGCGGCGGGCGATCGGAAGCTAAAACTACTTGATTCCCGGCTTCGTGCAAAGTATTAAAAGTGTGAAAAAATTCTTCTTGAGTGTATTCTTTGCCTTCAATAAATTGGATGTCATCTATTAATAAAACATCGGCTGCTCGATAATGATCGCGGAAAGTTTGCATGCTATCTTTCCTAATTGCGGCGATTAAATCGTTAGTAAATTTCTCAGTAGAAACGTAAAAAATCTTGGCGTTGGGGTCAATTTCCAAGCGATAATGACCGATCGCCTGCATCAAATGAGTTTTGCCCAAACCGACGCCGCCGCACAAAAATAGGGGATTGAATTCCCGGCCCGGAGACTCGGCTACCGCGAGGGAGGCCGCGTGAGCCATGCGGTTGTTAGAACCGACGACAAAGCGGGAAAATAAGTATTTTGGGTTTAAATTGGCGGGTTTGGGGGGGTGAAGCGAGTGGCTTTCCACATCGGCGATGGGGGAGGGCCAAATCATGGCGGAGTCGCTGCTGCCGCCTGTTTCGTTTCCTCCGGCAATTGTCAAGTAAATGTCTACGGGATAGCCGAGAATTTCTGCGACTGCATCGGCAATGGTTTTGACGTAATATTTTTGCAACCAATTGCGAGCAAAGGGGTTGGGGGCGCTGACAATCAAACAGTTATTTTCGAGTTGTTCGGCGCGGGCAGTTTTGATCCACGTCTCAAAGCTAGGTCTGCTCAGTTGTACCTGGAGACGTTCAAGTATCTGATTCCACAGACTTTCGAGGGGAATGTCCACTGCTCACCTCTGCCGATCGGCATTCAAGATATTAATTCTACTCTAGAGAGTTTAGTCGTCAGATGCTAAAGTTTAAGGGAGTCTGCCGTAGCTTGCGGGGCGGGACGCCATCGCCCAAAAATTTTGCGGCTCTGCAGCCCAAACCAGGTATCGGGGAGCTGCTCGGCAAATATTTAGATTTGGCAGGAAAGCCTTAAAACGTCGCCATGAAGAGTTCTACTGGCAAATTTTGGAAGCAACCGGCAATTTACATATTGCTGCTGGTAACGGGAGCCGGGGCCGCCATGTTGGGCGATCGTCTGACGGTTTCTCAATTTCGTGCAAATTCTGGCGATTCGGGACAAAGGGCGCTGGAACCGAAATTGCAACTGCCTCCTAATACAAAGGAAAAGGATCGAGTTAGCAAAGTCTTGCCGCCTGCTTCCTTGTCGGGCGACGCGGCTAATGTGAATTTTATTGTAGCTGCCGTGGCAAAAGTTGGCCCGGCAGTGGTTCGGATCGATGCTTCGCGCCGGGTGAAACCGGGAAATAGAGGGCTGTCGCCGGAAGATTTTTTTGGGATAGAACCGAATTCGGGCGGCCGGGGCGGGATCGAACGGGGTACTGGTTCGGGTTTTGTCATCGGTGCCGACGGCCTGATTCTCACTAACGCTCACGTTGTAGAGGGAGCCGATATTGTAAATGTAACTCTCAAGGACGGCCGCAGCTTTCAGGGGCGGGTGTTGGGGGCTGATAAGGTGACGGATGTGGCTGTGGTGAAGATTGAGGCGAATAATGTGCCTGTGGTGACGATCGGCAATTCGGATAAGCTGTTGTCTGGGGAATGGGCGAT
>JAICRN010000479.1 GCA_025937335.1 Microcoleus sp. TY_ISSM_2_bin.22 | reverse complement strand
CAATCACAACTGCAATTAGTACAGAGCGAAAAAATGTCTGCCTTGGGCAATTTAGTAGCGGGGGTAGCCCACGAAATTAATAATCCAGTCGGTTTTATCTCTGGCAATATTAATGAAGCGATATCCGCCGTTAAAGATATTACCAAATACCTGCAAGTATACAAAGAAAAATTCCCCAATCCAGGAGATGAAATCGAGCAAATAGCAGAAGAATTTGACATCGAATATCTCGTAGAAGATTTACCCAAGATGTTGCATTCTATGCAAGTCGGGTGCGATCGCATTCAAGGTATCAGCACCAGCCTTCGTACTTTTTCCCGAGCCGACAAAGATTATAAAGTTCCTTTCAATATTCATGAGGGCATTGACAGTACGCTGTTGATACTCAAACACCGATTGAAAGCCAACGAACAGCGTCCAGCTATTGAAGTGGTGAAAGAGTATGGGAATTTGCCCTCAATTGAATGCTTCCCCGGACAATTAAATCAGGTGTTTATGAATATTTTGGCTAATGCGATTGATGCTCTGGAAGAATCTAATCGAGGCCGGAGTTTAGAGCAGTTAAAAGCCCGAGCAAATCGCATCGCGATTCGGACACAAATCAAGTCTAAGGATTGGGTGACGATTGACATCAAAGACAACGGACTCGGGATACCAGATGAGATAAAAAGTAAGATTTTCGATCATTTATTTACGACCAAAATAGTGGGAAAAGGGACTGGTTTGGGATTGGCGATCGCTCGTCAGATTGTAGTGGAGAAACACGGCGGTACAATCAAGGTAAATTCTGTAGTGGGAGAAGGCACAGAGTTTGCGATTACCCTACCCTTAAAAAAATAGCGAGAACGAACTTTTAAATCAAGCTACCCAATCGAGATGAAGCACAACTAGCAGATAATATCGAGCGATATTACTAGAACTTATATGGAATAGAAAAAATATTTAGCTGCCGGACTTAACTGCACAATTCTCTCAGACGATTCTACATGGGCATTAGCTCGACCTCCGAATGTTCAGAGGCTTAATATCAATTCCGGCTCTTGATTAGCTAGTATGCTAAACTAACAATCAAACTGCCAAGTAAGCAAACATCTAACTCGGAAGTTTTCAAAGTTTCTAAATCCGTAAGCCGAACGTTTAATCAACTTGAGCTTATTGTTGATGCCTTCGACAACACCACTCGTAGTCTTATAATCGAAATAAGCAATAATGTCATATCGCCAACGAATAATAGTTTTCTGACTATCGGGAAAGTATTTTTTAGCTACTGACAACCATTTTCCCAGTTTCAACAAACCGAGCAGTCCATTATTAGCCTGCTCGAAAACTCTTCTAATTTCTTATTTTAATTAAGGCAGAGTTTTGAAAGTATAAGATACATCTTTAACTTGCAGGAGTTTAGCTTTTTGCTCTTCATTTAGGTCTAATTCGTTCTTCAATAACACATATTTACTTTTCTTCAATCATTCTAAAACTTTCTCTTGGTCTGCTTTCTCTTCTGATGATTCTGCTTTTTTTATTGCTCTACCGAAACTAGGATGTAAACAAGTTAATAATTATAATAATTAACTATAAAATCTAAAAATTAGGTGCTGGCAAAGCCATTATAGAACCCATTTGGGATCTATACTGTCCAGCTTAAGGTGTGCCTGTCATCAGTAATGGGAGCTTATCTACACAACAGACTTGCCAAAGTCTAAGGGGCGGGCCAACTTCAGCGATTTCTGATGTCCTTAAACAACACTTTCTGCTGAAACTTGCACCAAGGCGCTACATTTTTCTTGTTTCTTTAGATTTACGCCTACTTGATAGAGCGATCGCCCACTTGTCGGTTCGATCGCCCGATCGATCTGGCGATCGCCTGCTTGACAGTACGAGCGCTACACCAACTCTTTTAAGATACAAAGCGATACTGTTGGCAATTTACCGGTGGGCAACTTTTTGGGAACTTTCGCTGTGAATGTTCCAACTCCGACTCCGACGGGGGCGGGCACGGGGCACCGCCCCTACAGACTCCAACGCCAATACCGACGCCGACTGATACTCCGACGCCGACTGATACTCCGACGCCGACTCCAGCCGATCGCACTTCAATATGACTGTATTTGCGATCAGATCGATCGCCCCGATCTCGATCGACCCCATGCTGCCGATCGTATTATTAACAGCAACGGCGGCACCTAAATTCCGTTTGGCACTGCGGGAAATTATACTTTTTTTGGCAGCATAAATCAGAATTTATTTGCAGCGAAAACAGGCAAAAAACGTTGCTTTACGGTGAAAAATAACACTTTAAACGGTAATAAAAATAACTTTTTATCGATATTAATAAAGGAGAATCTCTGCTTTATTTGGTAAATATAGAGATATGATTCTCGGCAATAAATGTCAAAATACAAGCTATAGAAATCTAGGAAAAAACGACTTACTTAATGTCGCTAATAAGACGATTTAATTAATGGCTGCGAAGGTGATAATTTTATCGAGGGTGGCAAGGAAAATGACAGCTTATTTTGCGGTAAAAATAGCGCTCTAATTCTCGGCATTCAAGGTGAAGATTCACTTTTTGGTAAGATGGGCGACGATACTGTTTGCGGTGGAGAAGGTAACGATTTATTGAGGGGTATGAAAATAATGATTTGTTAGATGGCAGTGCCGGAAATGACTGTATTTACGGAGGCGAAGATAGCGACACTCGGATCGGTTGCAGCGGTAACGATACCTTGAGCGGCGATTTGGGGAACGATCGCCTCTGGGGCGGCACAGGTAACGATGTATTTGTGTTAGTTTCCAATGGGATTCGATACAATTGGCGATTTCACTGTCGGTGAGGACAAGTTGGCATTAGCACCGGGATTGACGTTTGATATGCTGAGGATTACTCAAGCAGAAGGTGCCGCTTTTATTAATTTGAGCAGCGGCGAAGGTTGGGCAACTATTTTAGGGGTGCAAGCCAGCGCGATCGCCATTAATATAATCTAGTCCTGCGAGGCTTATGTGAGAATTATGGGTTATCATAGGCGATCGAGAAACCTTTATATTTTTTGCTGGGGCTGATCGCGTGCCTAATCGGATTCCTCTACTATTATCTCTGCTACTCGCACTCGGTTTGGGGGCAATGCCCGAGCCTGCTGCCTGTCAGGCACTCCTGCCTTACACCCTGAAAATTGACTCGGCCGAACTCGAACAGACAGCCTTGAGCCTTGCAGAAGAAGCCGTCCAGTTAGCCAGACTCCAGCAGTACGAACTTGCCGTACCCAGAGCCGAACTCGCGACACAGTTAGCCCCCAAGAATGCTCAAACTTGGACTTTGTTAGGCAGTTTGTATCTTCAAGTCGAGCAGTTTGACAAAGCCATTGAAGCTTTGGGGCAAGCTCAATCTCTGTCGCCAGAAAATGCTTCAATTAAATTTGTATTGGGAGAAGCTCACTTTCGGAAAGCGAACTACGAGAAAGCAGCCGAATATTTGCAAGCAGGGTTGAAATTAAAACCAGACACTGCGGGTGCATTATTTGATTTAGGCAATGCTTTTTATAAGCTAAAGCGGTTCGATCAGGCGATCGCCCAATACGAAAAAGCCTTTGCTTTAGAAAAAAACCTGTGGCCCGCTATTAATAATATCGGATTAGTCAAATACGAAATGGGAGATGCCGATGGCGCTATCAAACGCTGGGAACAGGCGATCGCGATCGACAACAAAGCAGCAGAATCAATGCTAGCTCTAGCAGTGGCACTCTACACCAAAGGCGACAAAGAAAAAGGTTTAGCAATGGGAGAAGCCGCCCTGAAATTGGACAAACGCTATGCCACTGTAAATTTCCTCAAAGAAAACCTTTGGGGCGATCGCTTGATCGCAGCCACCCAAAACTTCCTGGCTACTCCCCAAATTAAAGCAGCACTAGCTAAAATTCAAGACGCCCCACCCTCTTCCCAAATGTCGCCTTAATTGTAGTTAAGTTTGTAGTGAGGACTTCAGTCCTCAAAGTGTTGTTTAACTGAGAGCCAACTCTCTTATTCAGGACTAAGACCAAAAAATAGTTGAATGCGCTATGGGTAGGCGTAAGGTGCGCGCACTGCGCACCCTACAGATAGAGTTGGTGCGTAAGTTCTATTATTGTCACGAAGAAGTCGCTGTCTTCAATTCTCCAATCTAAAATCTAAAATCTAAAATCTAAAATCGCATGACCCCCCTAAGCTGGAAAGAACTAGAAGCCCTCACAGACTTTGAAGTCGATCGCGTCAACGGGCCAACCAACGCCCAAGCCCGCTTGCGCCTCTTCGGTAAAAGCGAATCCGATGTGCGAGTCACCCTGTACCGCGATAACCATGCTTGGTGTCCCTACTGCCAAAAAGTCTGGCTGTGGCTGGAAGAAAAACAAATCCCCTACCGCATTGAGAAAGTTACTATGTTCTGCTATGGGGAAAAGGAAAGTTGGTACAAGCGGAAAGTGCCATCGGGAATGCTACCGGCGATCGAACTAGACGGCCGCATCATCACCGAAAGCGATGATATCTTAATCGCCCTCGAACGAGTCTATGGCCCCTTGGGTTTAGGCATGGAAAACCCCGCAGTAATACCCCTGCGGCGGTTAGAGCGACTGCTATTTAGAGCCTGGTGCTCTTGGCTGTGCTACCCAGCAAGTTCAGCCAAAGTAGAACAACACAACCGCAACCAATTTATCAGCGTCGTCGCCGAGGTAGAAAAGGCTCTCGGCAGCACTCCGGGGCCTTATTTCCTCGATGAATTTGGCACTGCGGATGTGATCTTTACGCCCTACGTCGAACGGATGAATGCCAGTCTTTACTACTACAAAGGCT
>JAICRN010000400.1 GCA_025937335.1 Microcoleus sp. TY_ISSM_2_bin.22 | reverse complement strand
GGTAACGCAGATCCGGAGGCTCTGCCTCGATTTTCGCGAGGCAGAGCAAGAGTGACATTGATTCCCAGGCTAAGAGCCTGGAAACCAGTTATTGAAACTGATTTAGGATTGCTATATGAGGAGCTAATTATTCTTTACAAATATTTACTCACCCGCGCTGAATACGGCAAAGACAAATGGAAAAATGATGATTGCTTTTGATGGAGCCATTTACAGCAATTTGCTTGCAGAAATAGCTCCAAAGGCGATCGAAACTCAATCCGCGATCTGCGAGTTTTCACTCTCATACAGTTTGTCAGTAATTTGGTATCCTGAAAAATTGAGCCTCCTGAAGTTCAAGGGCTGATATCAAATCTGGTTAAACGATCGTAAAACCTGTAAGGGTGGGTTTTGATGTCAAGCTTTCGGTATCGATCGGGTATAGTAAGAGCGATAATCACACGATCGCATTAAAAGTCTAAAAGATTGGGTAGCCACTGCTCGTATGCCTTCCACCTGGATTAACTTGGAGGCTGCCCGGGAACTACTCACTCGACTTGGCAACATCATGGCATTAAAAAAAGCAGTCTTTTTAGACAAAGACGGAACCTTAGTGGTCGATGTCCCCTGCAACGTTGACCCGAAGAAGATTTTCCCAGTCAGTAATGCAGTTGCGGCATTACGACTATTGTCGGAACTTGGCTACAAGTTGTTAGTCATCACCAATCAATCGAGTATAGCGCGGGGTTATTTCTCTGAACAAGAGCTAATTTTGTACCTACACGAACTTGATACCCTCTTTAGGGAGAGTAACATTATTTTAGATGGGTTTTACTACTGCCCTCATGATAAATCAGCAGATTGTGATTGCCGCAAGCCGAAGCCAGGAATGATTCAGAAAGCAGCTCACGAGCATGGTATTGATTTAGCCGCGTCTTGGTTCATTGGCAACACCCTGAACGATGTTGAAGCGGGTTATCGGGCAGGATGTCGAACAATTTTGATTGACGACGGCAATGAAACATTAGAGGAGTTTAATCGCGACAGCTCTGCGCTTTGCAGCAGCCAAGAGCGCATCCCTCACTACATTGTTCCGGACCTCTACAGCGCTTCACACATTATCAAAAGTAACAGTAATTCATTGTGACTCTGGGTACGAGTCGGTTCGAGCGCTGTGGTGTCTGAGGTTGTGAATGGGAAGCGGCCGATTAGCAAGGCACAAGCTAAGGCTCTAGGTGATTATTTTAAAATCTCACCGAGCTTGTTCATTTAATTGAAATATGTGCAGTGCACACCCTACTTTTGAATAGTAATATTGTTTCCGATAGCATCGGAATGATACCGAGGACACCGCGAGTGCCGAGTGTCCCTACCCCGATTAATTGTATGTAGGGACACCGCGAGAGCAAGAGTGTCCTGACTGCGGGTAATATTAATTCCGATGCTACCGGAGTTGGTATAATCGGCGCATTTCGCACCATCCATTTATATATTATACTATTACCAATTACTAATTGTTTGTTACAAAATGAACAGCGATCGCCTGAGTGAAATTGAAAATAACCTGCGCGCGCCAGCACTGAATGTGCGCAAAAACGCCTTGGACGAACTTGCAGAAATCCCCGCCGATATCGCTGTCCCAATTTTACAAAAACTAGCCAGGGAAGAAAATTTTGCCCTGCGCCGCCTTGCCGTCATGGGCTTGGGAAATCACCGCAGCGAAGCATCTTTTCAAGCTTTGCAACAGACGATCGCAGAAGAGGCAGATGGTAATGTAATCGCTGAGGCAGCTAATTCTATTTTTGAATTTGGCGAGCCAGCAATTCCTATACTTCAACAGCTATTCGAGATTTCCGATAACTGGTTGGTTCGTCAAACGGTAATCTCTTTGTTAGTGGAAACAGATCGCTTTGATGTATTGTTAGCCCTAGCAATAGCAGCCCTCAAAGATGAAACGCAAACCGTTAGAGAAGCTGGTATTCTTGCTCTCAAAAAAGTCTTAAGCTCGCCTTTGAAGGATGAAGCTTTAAGCGTGTTAACAATTATGGCGCAAGATTCATATTGGCGGAATCGGTGGCGGGCGGCGATCGCCCTCCACGGTACTCAAGACTCTCAAGCTAAGCAGTTGCTGTCCCAACTGCAGCGGGACGAGCATTGGAGGGTAGTCGCCGCAGCTTTAGAAGGCACATTGGCAGAAAACTGAGGAAAACCCAGCAGCGAGCACGATCGACCCCATCGGGTCAATCAACCATACATATGATTTCGCAAATGCCGACGAACTAAGGAGGGGTTTCGTCGCAGCCCGAAATCCTCCCAATGCCGGATGCCGGATGCCCATGCCCCAGACAGGGAAATGTTACAGATTATTACTTTGTTTCTAATAAATGAGACTGGAAGGCCCGTTGTCTTTTATGGTCAAAATCGACTTGTTAAATAACAAGATTTCTACCTTTTATTCACAAGGAGAGCTCAATGCTAGACGCATTTTCCAGAGCCGTAATCACGGCAGATGCCAAAACCGGTACAATTGGTGGCGCTGAACTCGCTGCACTCAAAAGTTTTATTGCTGAAGGCAACAAGCGCTTGGATGCAGTAAACGCGATCGCCAGCAACGCTAGCTGCATAGTTTCTGATGCTGTCGCCGGCATAGTCTGCGAAAACCAAGGCTTGATTCAAGCCGGTGGCAATTGCTACCCGAACCGCCGCATGGCTGCTTGCTTGCGCGACGGCGAAATCATCCTGCGCTACGTTAGCTACGCTCTGCTGGCTGGTGATGCTTCCGTTTTAGACGATCGTTGCTTGAATGGCTTGAAAGAAACCTACAGCGCTCTGGGCGTGCCTTCTGGCCCCTCAGCTCGTGCAGTTCAAATCATGAAAGCTAGCTCTGTTGCCCACATCAACAGCACCAATACAGAAGCTCAAGCTGGTAACCGCTACCGCAAAATGGAAACAGCTCAAGGCGACTGCTCCTCTCTGGCTTCTGAAGCTGCTAGCTACTTCGATCGCGTTGCTTCTGCTCTGAGCTAACAAAAGCAGGCCAATAGTTACTGGCTCTCTTGCCCGTTGAATTGAAACAAACTGTCAAAAATCTATTTCTGGAGATCTCAGAACATGAAATCAGTAATCACCACAGTAGTTTCGGCTGCTGATGCGGCGGGGCGTTTCCCGACCACTTCTGACTTGGAATCCGTTCAAGGAAGCATTCAGCGCGCTGCTGCTCGTTTAGAAGCTGCTGAAAAGCTGGCTGCTGGAATCGATGCAGTTGCTAAAGAAGGCTACGATGCTTGCATCAAAAAATATCCTTACTTGAACAACGCTGGCGAAGCCAACGAAACTCAAGTCAAGAAAGACAAGTGCCTGCGCGACATCAAGCACTACCTGCGCTTGATCAACTACTCCTTGGTAGTTGGCGGCACCGGCCCTCTCGATGAATGGGGTATTGCCGGTCAACGCGAAGTTTACCGCGCCTTAAACTTGCCTACAGCTCCTTACGTTGCTGCTTTGGCGTACACCCGCGATCGCGCTTGCGCTCCTCGCGATATGTCTCCTCAAGCATTGGTTGAGTTCCGCGCTCTCCTTGACTACACGATTAACTCTCTTTCCTAGAAAGTTCGATCGCATAATTGACGGCTAGGTTGGACGCAAGTTCGATCGGTCGTAGGGGGACTCTTGGGACGCTGCGAAAGCCTAAATCGGGTTTAGTGTCGCGCTAAGAGTCCCTTAACTATGGGAAAATAAAAGTGGTAATAGATAATTGGTACATGGGTAATTGGTAATTGGTAACGGGGAATTGGTAATTGGTAATTGGTAAATGGATAAACGTTTTTTTAATTTATTTAATCTGACAGAAGAACAGGCGATCGCCATTTTGGAAACGCCTGCGGACAAACTCGACGACCCTTACGACCGCTACATTGCAGCCTCTCATTTAGTAAATTTTTCTACAGAACAGTCGATTGCAGCCCTGATTGGGGCCGTGGAAAATGCCGACCAAAACCTAGACAATCGCGCAGTTCGCCGCAAAGCATCAGAAACCTTGGGGCGCTTGCAGGCAAAAGTTGCACTAACCTCCCTCCACTCTTGCTTGGATGACGATGACTGTTACGTGGTAGAAAATGCAGTCTGGGCGATCGGGGAAATCGGCACGCAAAATCCCGATATTTTAGAAGATATTGCTCAACTCCTAGACAAGCCCGGTCAAAGTTATCGGGTAATTATTCAGGCTTTGGCAAAGTTGAATTACACAGCAGCACTCGATCGAATTCGCAAGTTTGCAGACTCAGAAGACGAGATGATTCAAGGTGCGGCTATCACCACCACCTGCAACTTTTCAGGGGATTACTCGCAGATGTCGCGCGTGGTTGAAATGCTGCAAAGCATCAATGTTAACGCTCGCCGCAGCAGCATTCAAGACTTAATTGATGCCAAATATTACAAAGCAATTCCTGACATTTCCCGCTGTCCGGTGTCAGTGGTTTTTCGCCTGCGGGCTGTGCGGATGCTGGCGAGTGTCGGCATACCGGCCGGAGAGATTACTTTTGCAGAAATTGAACCGATTCTCGATCGAATAATTTACGATCGGCCCGACGACCTCGATTTAGTGCACGAATACGACAAACTGCCAAGCCTCGAATTTGCAATTAAGGAACTCTACGAAACCGATTTTGGGCGCTGTTATCTGGCAACCAAAACCCTCCTAGAATCATACAAAAATGAAGCACCGGATGCCTTACTTGCAACTTATGCAGAATCAGCGTACAACGATTACGGCGCGCACTATCACGTCATGAAACTGCTCGGCTGGCTCAAATACGCCCCTGCTTTCAATTTACTAATAGAAGCGCTGCACAACCGAGAACCGCAGTTTCAAAAATCCCGCGCCGCCGCAGCCATCGCCCTCGGCGAAATAGGCGACAAGCGCGCTATTGCGGAACTCAAAACTTGCCTGGAAACTCCGATTTGGGATTTGAAATATGCTAGTTTGATGGCATTGGAAAAATTAGGAGACAACAGCGGCTGCGAGATGTTGGCGACCGATGAGGATTTGCTGATTCGGACAAAAGCAGCGAGTTTAAGCGCAGCAATATTGTAATTAACGAACGAGATTTGTTAGTTACAAATTACAAATTACAAATTACAAATTATTGAGATTTAACAATGCCTAAAGAAGAGTTATTCCAACAGCTAAAACATCCAAATCCGCACCTGCGGAAGCGGGCAATGAGCGAATTAGCAGAAACCCGCGACGAAACCACTATTCCGCGCTTGATGGGAATTTTGGATGAGGAAGATGTCGTTTATCGCCGATCGGCAGTACAAGTTTTGGGGATAATCGGTGCTGAGGCTGTACCGTCGCTGGTAGATTCTCTACTCAATAGCAAAAATGCCACGATTCAGGCGAGTTGTGCAAAGGCATTAACGGCGATCGCTGTCAACTATCCAGATCTAACTTTTCCCGAACTCGGAATGCAAGGGCTGCAAAAAGCACTCAGCGATCCGAATCCGGTCGTTTACATTTCCTCTGTTATGGCCCTGGGACAAATTGGCTTGCCGGCGTTGGAAATCTTGACGCAGGCGATCGAAAATACTGACAATATTGCCTTAGCTGTGGCGGTAACAGGTGCGTTGGCTACTATTGGAGGTACAAAAGCGAAGCAGGTTTTGGAGGAGATGGC
>JAICRN010000248.1 GCA_025937335.1 Microcoleus sp. TY_ISSM_2_bin.22 | reverse complement strand
CTGAAGTTTGCAGGAACAGGAATTGATTCAATAGTAACAGAGGAAGTAGAGTTAGATTTTGAGCAGCACTTTCCAACTATGCCTAAAGTTTTAAGAGATAATCTTATTCAAGAACTGAATAAAGCAGAAAAAAATTCAATGGCAATGATTGAAAACTTAGAAGGTACAAGATTTCTACTCTTTAAGGACGATCAGAGTCAATTAACCTTGATTCAACTCAGAACTCGTCATCGCAGTGAAGAGGGAGAATTTATTGACTTTTCAATAGAAGAGGAATCAGAAGGAACTCAACGTCTCATTAATTTGATTCCTGCTCTTTTTATTTTAAAACAAGAAGAAGAAAAAGTGATTTTTCTGGATGAACTTGATAGACGTTTGCATCCTCTGCTTTCTCGGAATTTTGTACAAGTAGCAATCAATTGTAGAGACAAAAAAAACCAACTCATTTTTACAACCCATGATACCAATTTGCTAGACTTAGATTTACTCCGACGTGATGAAATTTGGTTTGTTGAAAAGAGCGAACAAGGTGTGTCTAATCTTTACTCTTTAGCCGAATTCAAAATGAGACCCGATCTGAAAATTGAGAAAGGTTATTTGAATGGACGTTTTGGAGCTATTCCCTTCTTTGGAAATCCACAAAGTTTAGGCTGGCTTAATTGTGAAGCCGATCTATCCGTGATAACTAAATAATAGCAATGGGAAAAATTAAGCGAACAAAATTATTAGATCGCGAACACGATCGGAGAGATACAAAACTATTTATAGTGGCTACGGAAGGGAAGGAAACTGAAAAGCAATATTTTAGGATGTTTAAGAGCACCAGAATTAAAGTGGAGATATTAGCAACTACAGAAGATGGTAAGTCTTCACCTGAATATGTTTTAGAGCGTTTAGATACATTCAAAGAACGATACGATCTAACTGACGATGATATGCTTTGGCTGGTTTCTGATGTGGATCGTTGGGGTGACAAAAAATTGAGTTCTGTCTGTAGTCAAGCTAGGCAAAGAAGTTATAATTTAGCTATTAGCAATCCTTGTTTTGAAGTATGGTTAATTTTACACTTTGAAGATATTAATACTCAGGATAGGACTTGCGATAATTTTAAGGCAAGACTACGAATAATTTTAGGGAGTTACAATGGTAGCAATCTGGATATCTCTGCTTACAAGCCAAAGACTAAAGATGCAGTAAATCGAGCGAAAAATCTACATCCAAGTTCTCAGCAAGATTGGCCACCAACACTAGGAACCCATGTCTATAGACTTGTTGAGATTCTGCTGAAAAGCTTGGGTAGTGACTGCTGACTTCAACATCTTCTATAATGTGAATAAGAGATTAGGATAATTTAATTAACATTTTTCGATCGCACAAGCAGTTTTCAGACCCGATCAAAATGAATGCAGGATTTGTGTGGCGATCGCCCTAAAATAAACCGCGTTGGATTCTCCTATTATTTTTAGGTGTTTTGGCTGCTTTGGGGGTCGTAGCAACAGCAGCTTACCTCAAAAGGCCGATCGCCCAAACAGCCAATCCGACCTTATCTGTAGACGTTAAAGCCGATCGCCATTCAATCAGCCCTGACATCTACGGTGTAAATAAAATTAGCACTTGGAACTTCGGCTTGAGAGTATATAAATATGGTTTTAGGGCAACTTACCCCGCTAATTCTATGATTTTGGTGGCTATTCCAAAGGCGAATTCTTACCGGGACTTAACTTAACCCACGGAATTCACGCGCCAGAACCGGAATGATTAAACCGCAGAGGACGCAGAGGACACTGAGGAAGAGAAGAGAGAGATGAATAATTCTGACATTTTTAATCTGAAATTAGACCTGAAGCGTCCATGCGATCGTCGTTAGCATCCGAGTGTGTTAGTGGACAAATACAACTCTCCTGTCCCAGCCACTGCGATCCTACTTGATGCAGGGCTGCCATCACCGGTTGAATTTGGCGGCCCTTGGGCGTGAGGGAATATTCGACACGGGGCGGAATCTCGGCATAAACACGCCGATCGACTAACCCTTGAGATTCCAACTCTCGTAGGCGTTGGGTGAGGGTTTTGGTGCTGATGCCAGGGAGTGCCGCGAGTAATTCGTGGGTACGCCTCGCGCCTCCAAACAGTTCGCGTAGAACCAAAATTGACCATTTATTGTCCAACAAATCCAGCACAAATTGAATCGGACATTTAACCTCTATGCACTGACTTGCTTCCACCATAAACTCCCTTCACAATGGATATTCCAGGGGTAGATAACTGCGCGATTGCAATCTCAAGCTGGGTTGGACTTCTAAAATGTTTGTAACGTTTTTTTGATTGGCAAAACCCGAAAATTAATATTTCTTTAGAAATGGCTCAAGCGTCCTATTTGCTTCAATGCTTTACCTCAAGTAACTATAGGATAGCACTGGTAACTGACTTGTGGGCGATCGCGGATTCAGGAACAATTGGTAGACAGTCATCAATCCTGAACAATCCAGTCTATGGTCAGTTTAACTACTAAATCGGAGTCGGCTGGTCTGCCATCCGGCATTAAAGCACCCGTTCAAGAAACCCTGTTAACCCCCCGCTTTTACACCACCAATTTTGATGCCGTTGCCGAAATGGATCTGTCCGGGCAACAAGCGGAATTAGAAGCAGTTGTAGCAGAATTGCGTGCGGACTATAACCGCCACCATTTTGTCCGCAATCAGGAGTTTGAGCAATCCTGGGACAACATTGATGGCGAAACGCGAAAGGCATTTATTGACTTTCTAGAGCGCTCCTGTACCTCAGAATTTTCGGGTTTTCTGTTGTTCAAAGAACTCTCCCGCAAACTCAAGAATCGCCAACCGTTGTTATCGGAAGCCTTTAACTTACTGGCACGGGATGAAGCGCGCCATGCCGGTTTCTTGAATAAGGCGATGGCCGATTTTGGGTTGTCTCTCGATCTGGGCTATTTAACAAAAAATCGTACCTACACATTCTTCCCTCCAGAATGGGTGATCTATACGGTTTATCTGTCAGAAAAGATTGGCTACTGGCGCTATATTTTGGTGTATCGCCATCTCGAACAACATCCAGAACATCGAATTTATCCCCTGTTTCGCTACTTCGAGAATTGGTGCCAGGACGAAAATCGGCATGGGGATTTCTTTAAGGCATTGTTGCGATCGCAGCCTCAACTCTGGAATAACTGGAAGGCAAGACTCTGGGCGCGGTTTTTCCTACTGACGGTGTTTGCCACCCACACTATGACGGTGTTGGAACGCTCCACATTTTATGACTCGATCGGCATCGACCCCCAAGAATACAACAAGCAGGTGATTCATCACACCAATGAAACGGCCAAACGGGCGTTTCCCAGTATTTTAGATACTCACCATCCAGAATTCTTTCCCCGTTTGCACCGATGCGCGATCGCCAATCAGAAGCTAGCAGAAATCTCAAGTAACCAGCGCCCTGCCGCCATCCAATTTTGCCAAAAATTACCCTGGATTGCTGCGATCGTCTGGCAGTTGTTGCGCCTTTATTTACTGCCCTCGATTAATGCTGAATCGTCCAGAACCGCTATTAATTAGGAGATATTGCCATGACTAATCTATCGACACGCCTCCGAGAAGGCACGATGCAATCCCACACCACAGCCGAAAATACGGCATTTATGAAATGCTTTCTCAAAGGCATTGTGGAACCGGAACCTTTGCGTAAACTATTTGCCGATTTGTACTTTGTTTACAGCGCCCTAGAAACGGCTTTGCAGAACCATGTCAACCACCCCATTATCGGGACTCTCTATTTCCCTGAGTTAAATCGCACTGAGAATCTGGCTTGCGATCTAGCTTTTTATTACGGTGAAAATTGGCTGGAGGAAATTACGGCTTCTCCAGCGGGTTGTGTGTATCGCGATCGCATTCAAACCCTCTCAAAAACCGATCCAGTCCTGCTGATTGCCCATGCCTACACCCGCTATATGGGTGATTTATCCGG
Organism: Microcoleus sp. TY_ISSM_2_bin.22; assembly: GCA_025937335.1. Taxonomy (GTDB): domain Bacteria; phylum Cyanobacteriota; class Cyanobacteriia; order Cyanobacteriales; family Microcoleaceae; genus Microcoleus. Next base: position 3,932 of record JAICRN010000248.1, on the reverse strand, counting down.
CGGACAAAGCTTGAAAAACGTGATTCGATCGGCGTTGTCTCTGCCGCCGGATCGGGGAACAAATTTCTATGAATTTTCCCAAATCTCGACACCAAAAGCAAGGCGAGTATTTAAGGAACGCTATCGCCAAACCCTGGATGAGTTTCCGGTGGATGCTAACACGATCGAGCGAATTGTCGCAGAAGCAAATACGGCATTTGCCATCAACCGGGATGTGATGCACGAACTCGAAGCCGATGTGAAAGCGGCGATTGGAGACCATACCTTTGATTTGCTAACTCGGCAAGATCGCCCCGGCAGCACAGAACGCCACTCTCATCGTGCCCAGCGAGAATCTCTCGCGAAATAGATCGCCCAAGGAAAACAAGATCGATCGTATCTCTAAAATCTGCCGGGGTTCTGAACTTACACACTACCAAAAGGATAAATCGGTTTATGAAACAGTTATCACAAACAGTTGAATTTGATGCTGCATTGTTGAATAAATACAACCAGCCTTTACCTCGCTATACCAGCTATCCACCCGCCACAGAATTAAGCACTGACTTCGATCGCAACGCATTTAAAACCGCGATCGCCATCGGCAATCACAAACAAACCCCCTTATCGCTTTACTGCCACATCCCCTTTTGTGCAACGCCCTGTTATTTCTGCGGCTGCAATACCATCATTACCCGGCGCAAGGAGGTGGTAGAACCCTATTTAGGGTATCTCGATCGCCAAATTCGCCAAGTTGCCAGTTTGGTGGATGCCGATCGGCTGGTGCATCAGTTGTACTGGGGCGGCGGCACTCCCAATTATCTCGATCGAAGTCAGGTAGAGTGTCTCTGGAACCAGTTAAATCGATATTTTCGGTTCGATGACGCGGCGGAAATATCGATCGAAGTCAATCCTAGCTATATCAATCGCGAATACATTCTATTTCTGCGACAATTAGGCTTCAATCGGATTAGCTTTGGCATTCAGGATTTTAATCCCACCGTGCAGCAAGCAATCAATCGGGTGCAGACCGAAGCGATGTTGTTTGATGTGATGGATTGGATTCGGGAAGCAGGGTTTGAAAGTGTCAATGTAGATTTGATTTACGGCTTACCTTTCCAGACACAAACAACGTTCCAGGAAACGGTACAGAAGACCTTGCAATTAAATCCCGATCGCATTGCCGTCTTTAATTTTGCCTATGTTCCCTGGCTCAAACCGATTCAGAAACGGATGCCGGAATCTGCTTTGCCGACTGCTGGCGAAAAGCTGAAAATTATGCAAAGTACGATCGCCCAACTGACGCAAAATGGCTATGTGTTTATTGGCATGGATCACTTTGCCAAGCCCAATGATGAACTGGCGATCGCGCAACAAGCTGGGCAACTACATCGTAATTTTCAGGGTTATACCACTAAGCCCGAATCGGATCTGTTGGGCTTTGGCATGACTTCCATCAGTATGTTGCAGGATGTATATACTCAAAACCACAAGGGATTAAAAGACTTTTATCGGGCGATCGATGCGGGTGAATTACCGATCGAAAAAGGCGTTCGACTCAACCAGGACGATCTGATTCGGCGCACGGTCATCATGGAATTGATGTGTCAATTCCAACTGTCGGCGCAAGATTTGGAAGAAAAATACCATCTCGGCTTCGATCTCGATTTCAATGACTATTTCGCCGAGGAACTTCTCCAACTCGATGCCTTAGAAGCTGATGGGTTAATCAAACGTTGGGGCGATGGGATTGAAGTAACTGCGATCGGCCGCTTGCTAATTCGCAATGTTGCCTCCGTGTTTGATACCTATCTCATCCCCCAATCCAACAAACGGTTTTCCAAGTCGGTGTGAATGTTTTTAAAACACCAATAAAACAAGGAAAAAAACAATGTTTTGCGAACAATGCGAACAAACAGCAAGCGGACAGGGGTGTCAACGATATACCCTTGTCCATGATTCTGTCCTGGTATGAACAAAAGGCAGTAGCCGTCTTGCTAACTCTCTTGCATTTGGGGATTAAAAACATTCGTTTAGGGCCGACATTACCGGCGTTTATTTCTCCCAATGTATTCAAGCTTCTGTCCGAGCACTATAACTTGCAGGCCATTACCACCCCTGATGCCGATCTGGCAGCTTGCTTGAGCCGATCTTGAGTCCTAGTATTCAAACCTTTGCCCACCTTTGGGGCTTTGTTTTTGTAGCCGCGATCTTTGCCATTTATATCTCTTCTATAAGTGCAATAGCACCCCATAAGGGGTGCTATTGCACTTATAGAAGACTTGTCGTTCAACCGCTTAGCTCTTAATGGCAGGAGTCACTAGGGCGATCGGTTGAGCTTCTGCTGAAGCTAAATCCAGGGGGAAGTTATGGGCATTGCGCTCGTGCATGACCTCAATCCCTAGATTGGCACGGTTGAGGATATCTGCCCAGGTGGCAATCGGTCGTCCCTGGCTGTCTAGGATGGAATTATTGAAATTGAGTCCATTCAGGTTGAAAGACATGGTGCTAATTCCCAGTGCCGCAAACCAAATTCCGACTACAGGCCATGCAGCCAGGAAAAAGTGCAAAGCGCGGGAATTATTGAAACTGGCATACTGGAAGATCAGCCGTCCAAAGTAGCCGTGGGCTGCATTAATGTTGTAGGTTTCCTGCTCTTGACCAAATTTATAGCCATAGTTTTGAGACTCTTGTTCGGTCGTTTCGCGCACCAGACTGGAGGTTACTAAAGACCCGTGCATGGCACTAAACAACGCACCGCCAAACACGCCGATTACACCCAACATATGGAAGGGATGCATGAGAATATTGTGCTCGGCAGAGAACACAATCATGAAGTTAAAGGTTCCAGAAATCCCCAGCATTAGACCGTCTGAGAAACTGCCCTGTCCGATCGGGTAGATCAATAACACGGATGTTGCTGCTGCCACAGGAGCAGAGTAGGCAACTGCAATCCAGGGACGCATTCCTAACCGATAGCTCAGTTCCCATTGCCGACCCATGTAGGCATAGATCGCAATCAGAAAATGGAACACGATTAGTTGCCAGGGACCGCCATTATAGAGCCATTCATCCAGGGAAGCGGCTTCCCAAATTGGGTAAATGTGCAAGCCAATGGCATTCGAGCTAGGAACCACCGTGGCGGTGATGATGTTGTTACCGTAGAGCAGCGAACCGGATACAGGTTCCCGCAACCCGTCGATATCCACGGGGGGAGCCGCAATCATGGCGAGGACAAAGACAATGGCTGCGGTTAGGGCTGTCGGAATTAAGAGGACTCCAAACCAGCCAATATAAATTCGATTCTCTGTACTGGCGATCCAGTTGCAGAATCGCTCCCAAACATTAGCGCGATCGCGCTGTTTTAAGATAGCTGTCATGATTCCCAAAAAATGAGGACAAGTGATATTGCAATCTGGCTCAGAAACAAGAATTAAATAACATCGATTTTTGGAAGCTATTTAATTCGCGCTCCTTGAAAAACATTTTTACTTGAATCCTCTATCGTCTACAAGTCAGTTACCGGTGCTGTCTCATAGTTGCTTGGGGTAAAGCATTGGCTCAAATGCTGAAGTTGATACAATTCTAAAATAATTATTACGATGTTGTTTTTTGCCGCTCGAAAGAACGCTAGAACATTAGACAGCCTCAGCAACTCGGTAGTGCATCCAAATCAGTGTTGAATGGGTTAATAAGTCATTGCGATCGTGCCAGCAAAACTTTAACATTTTTTTCATAATGTCTTCAATCTATTAGCCGTTCCCAATCTTTTACTCGCGGTAACTATAGGGGCTTGAAGGTAACTATCTTGTCAGCAGAATTGAAATCTGTAAGATTGTTGATTATGTGGTGGTGGAACCGAACCTTAGTTAAGCTCATCCCAAGCCTGAAGGCGGTTATGACCCGTTTAAGGATTGCGATTTGAATGCTAAGGCTGTGGCAATCGAGCCTTT
>JAICRN010000749.1 GCA_025937335.1 Microcoleus sp. TY_ISSM_2_bin.22 | reverse complement strand
TCGATCGCGCGATCGAGCAATTGCCCGCATAAACCTTACCGGCAGATGTCAGTCGATTTTAGATTTTAGATTTTAGATTTTAGATTTACTTGCAGCATTGAATGTGGGAGCTTGAACTTGAGTCTAAAATTTTAATATCGACCCTCAGGAGTGTACGTGGCCCGGTATCCGTTTTTGGGCGGAGTCAACTAGGGGTTACAGAAACAAAACCCGCCTCTGCGGGCTAAGATTTAAGACAAAGTTAAAAATTTGTGTGTGGGGGAAAGCATGGATTCCTTAAAAGGGCGAGATTTATTAAGTCTGGCAGATTTAAGCATTGACGAATTAAATTATTTGCTAGATCTAGCAGCCAGTTTAAAATCGGGAATGGTCAAGCTGAAACGCAATAAAGTTCTCGGGTTGTTATTTTCCAAAGCTTCAACGCGAACGCGGGTAAGTTTTACGGTAGCAATGTATAAATTGGGAGGGCAAGTGATTGACCTCAATCCCAACGTTACACAAGTCAGCCGCGGCGAACCTTTGGTAGATACGGCCCGGGTTTTAGACAGATATTTAGACATTTTGGCAATTCGGACTTTCGAGCAAAAGGATTTAGTTACTTTTGCCAACTATGCCAAAATTCCTGTGATTAATGCACTGACAGATGAGGAACACCCATGTCAAGTGCTGGCGGATTTAATGACAGTAAAAGAGTATTTTGGCAAGTTGGAAGGGGTGACTTTGACTTATTTGGGCGATGGCAATAATATGGCGAATTCGCTGATGTTGGGCTGTGCAATGACCGGGATAAATGTCAGAATTTCTTGCCCTGAAGATTTCGGTCCGAATCTTGAGATTGTGGCAAAAGCTAAGGCAATTGCTCAGGGAAAAACAGAAGTTACTGTGACGGCGGACGCAGAAGCTGCTGTGAAAAATGCTCAAGTGATTTATACTGATGTTTGGGCGAGTATGGGACAGGAAGAGGAAGCAAATATCAGGATTCCTTTGTTTGAACCCTATCAGGTAAATGAACAATTGCTGAAGTTAGCAGATAAGAATGCAATTGTATTGCACTGTTTGCCCGCACACCGGGATGAAGAGATTACCGATGCAGTGATTGAAGGCAGTCAATCGCGCGTTTGGGATCAAGCAGAAAATCGGATGCACGCTCAGCAAGCTTTGCTCGCAAGCATTCTAGAAAGCGATTAGAAATTAGCTAAAAATTAGTCGGTCGGGGGATAAAATCGACCTGATAGCTACTTTTTGCAGACCGCTTCCGCTATCATTTCATTTGAACCAGGATTATTTGCAACCAGCCTGTAATTATCCGTTTCAACCATAATTAATTGCAATCTCTTAAGTAAAAGAAATGAATCACATCACTCCGACAGACTTACTCGAAAATCTCAAATGGCGATATGCCACCAAACAGTTCGATCCAGCCAAAACAATTGCTCCAGAAATCTGGACAGCTTTAGAAGATGCGTTAGTGTTAACACCATCTTCTTATGGGCTTCAACCTTGGAAATTTCTGATTATCACCAGCTCGGAACTGAAAGAACAGCTCAAGCCCCTCTCCTGGAATCAGTCACAGGTTACTGATTGCTCTCATTATGTCGTGTTCGCGATTAAAAAGAATCTCACTGCCGAGGATGTCGATCGCTTTGTTGCCCGCACTGCCGAGCTGCGGGGCGGGACTGTAGAGGCAATGGCAGGATATCGGAATCTAATCGTCAGTGACTTGGTGGATGGTGCCCGCAGTTTTAATATCAATCAATGGTCAACGCACCAAACTTATATTGCACTGGGCAACTTTATGACCAGTGCTGCATTGCTTGGTGTGGACACCTGTCCAATGGAAGGAATTGAACCTGTCAATTACGATCGCCTGTTGGGTCTTTCTGCAAAAGGCTTGACTACCGTCGTAGCTTGTGCGGCTGGCTATCGCTCTGAAGCAGATAAGTATGCTTCACTCGCAAAAGTAAGATTCCCTAAGTCAGAAATCTTAGAAACTTTATAGAACCCATTTGGTATCTTCTTGAGCAAACTATATGGTTTTGAGGGGACCGTTTTACCAGAGGATTTAATACCAGAGTCAGGACTTTAAGCTAACAGGCATCAAACCAGATACAACCTAGATACCTCAAAAGCTTGTGAGACAACAAAAAGATCCTAAATGGGTTCTATAAACCCGGGATACGCTGTAAGTCGATCGCAATAGCGCACCTCGGCGCACCCTAACAAGATATTAAGAGGCTCCTAAATTCACTTTTGTGACTTCACCTGCGACAACATTAACAGTTTGTTGAATCTGACTGCCATCAACCTTTAACTGATAAGTTCCCGGAGAAAGCTCGATCGCCCCAAACCATCCTTTGCCATCCGCGCGCAGTTGACGCACCTTGGCAGCAGCATCGATCGACTGCAATGTCAAGCTGGCAGCGTCGCAAGTTCGTGCAGCGAAGCTATCCCGTAGGGAATCGCACCGCTGTAAATTTCCGGCGATCGCACCTGTAGTCGGCCGCGACTTCCAAGGCATATCGGGAACCGCTGCTGCTGTCGCCCACACAG
>JAICRN010000531.1 GCA_025937335.1 Microcoleus sp. TY_ISSM_2_bin.22 | reverse complement strand
TTTAGATAAATCGCCATTGGCCACCGCCGTTGTCACCTCGGCAATGTTGCGGACTTGGGCTGTTAAATTCCCCGCCATTGAGTTAACTGAATCCGTTAAATCTTTCCAGGTTCCTGCAACTCCTTTAACTTCAGCTTGCACGCCTAATTTCCCTTCGGTTCCCACTTCCCTCGCAACCCGCGTTACTTCCGACGCAAAGGAACTCAACTGGTCTACCATTGTGTTAACAATTTGCGCTGTTTGGAGGAATTCTCCTTTGAGGGGTCTGTCTTCTATTTCTAAAGCGATGGTTTGCGATAAATCTCCTTTTGCTACTGCCCGAATTACTCTGGCGGTTTCAGAGGTTGGTTGCACTAAATCTGTAATTAGGGTATTGACAGAATCTACGCTAGCTGCCCAAGACCCCTCGGCGCTGCCAATGCTTGCCCTCTGGGCGATTTTGCCTTCTTTACCTACAACTGTGCCGATCCGATCGAGTTCGGCCGCCATTCTCTCATTGAGCTCGATAATGTCGTTAAGTTCGTCAGCAATTTTCCCCGCTAGACCGGTCTGGTCTATGGGCATCCGAACTGAAAAGTCCCCTTTTTTGACAGCTACTAAGGTTCTGAGTAACTGTTTGGCATAACCATTATTTGAATTGGGGCTTGTTATCTGTGCAGTTGACATGACCGTTACCTTTGGCGAATTTGAAGGGGTTTCCCGCTGCTTCAGCGTTGATGGTGCAAAACATCTGGTTAGCAGTACGGGTTCAGGCAGCAGCAACCCTAGCTCTCATGAGTTTTTGGGGATGGTATTGCTATTATCTGACTAAAGTAGTGGCGGACTGCTTCTGTCAAAAGATGGATGACAAATTGGTCTTTAAGCTGTTCTACATTTAAATTGTATGTTAAAAAACAATCAAATTCTTGTGGGGTGGGCGTCCCGCCCGCCCTCAACATACAATTTAAATGCGCGACAGCTTATCATGATAAATGATTTTACATTACACATGGAGGGAAAATAAAGTCAAGGGCTAAAGGATGCTTACCCCGCAAGAGTTGGTATGTGCGATCGCAAATAAAACCTTCCCCTTCCGCCGGAGCAAAAAAGTCGGCTATTGCAATTACCCTCTTGAGTTTTCAAATTGGCGTGTGGAATAATTGGAGGCAGAAGAAGTAAGTCAAAAAACCTTGTTATCCCTCTGTTGTCACTTCGAGGGTAGTATAAAGCTAAGCAAAAATCAAATCCGTAACTAATCGACGATGAAACAGGGTAGATCGATCATCGTTCAAAGATGTCGCTCTACCATTGTTCAAGAGTTATAAAATTTACCCAAATATCTAATTAGTTTCCTGTAACAAAAGCCCGATCGCCAGTGGCACAATCCAGATATCCCATTATCCTAACTCTAGCAGACATAGGAGCAGACATAGGAGAAAAACAGAATCTGTGGAACAACGTGCTATATTTTTGAAACTTAATCAGTTTTTTTCTGTCAAATAAAGAGTTCATAAAAGAGTGATTGACCAACCATTGTTTGAGGATGGATCTGTATGACAACACCACCCCCTCATGTTTCACCAAGAGTCAAGCGGATCGACGACTGCTGCCACAACTATTAACACCTATTCAACGAAGTTATAAATTACGACTCTTTTAAATTCCTCCCTTTCTTTAGGATTGTTATCAAATATCCTGAGTAAAACCTTACAGGAAATACCCAATTTTGGTTGTCCGATAACAAATCATGACATCATTTTTTTTCCAAAGGCGATCGGGGCAGCAAAGCCTTAACAGCCACCAGATTCAACCTCATATATAAGCTAATTGGCGAGCAATAAATCCTTCTGCTTATTGATGAAAGTGGAGATGTCAATAGTCCTGGACGCATCGGGGCCGGTGAAACCGGGTTTTTTACCGAATCAGGGGTCTACAACCCGTCTTTTCGTAAAAAAACCCGGTTTCTAAACAATCGTGCGTCCAGGACTATATTTCTCCTATCAAAGCAGCGAAGTCAGCACTATATAGGCGATCGCCCCGCTGCGTTTCCGGCGATCGTCCGTACAGCCAGATCTTTTTCAGCTTCCCACCTGATTCAACCTGAACTAATTGCATTGTTGAGTTTAGGATTGATTCAGACTCTCTGCACTCTAGAGTATTGGGACTTACGCATAGCTCCCCCAAACCCTTGACAAGGGTGCTTTCAAGTAGTTTGGGGAAGCGGTTCCCCCTTTTTGAAGCGGTTTCCCCCTTTTTAAGAGAGGTTCTGGGGTCAGCGTGGCTCTGGGGGTGATGATGGATGGTTCTGGGTTTCAGGCCGTATAGTGCGTAAGTCCTAACTATAATTGTATGCTTAGATCAATTCCTATTGAGGTCAAGACATACAAGTCAATGGAGGTGTACTCAATAGAAAGGGAATAAAGAATTTCCCTACAGGAAACTTTAAATGATTAAGGGTGAGCGACTGTAGTTATTGAAACCATCCAAATACTAAAATGACTCCGCCATGACACTAATCGCGAGTGAGAATGAACTTGCAGAAAGCCCTCAAAAAATCCCGCTGCGCCTCGTCTTAGTCGTACCATTCGTCGTGCAAATCTTTATCGCTGTGGGACTGACAGGTTGGCTCTCGCTACGCAACGGCAAAACTGCCGTCAACAACGTTACTAGCCAATTACGAACTGAGGTACTCGCCCGTATCAATCAACAACTAAACACTTACTTGGAAACGCCCCATTTGGTCAATGCCATCAGCGTCGATGCCATTCGCCGATTTGGGTTGTGGAATCCAGAGAATATGGGTTCTATGAGAAGCTACTTCTACTGGCAGCTCAAGCAATTTTCCACTGTTAGTTACATCAGTTTTGGCGGGGAAAAAAAAGAATACGCGGGTGCTGGATATAAGGATGATGGCAGTGTTGTTATTGAAATAACCGATCGCTCTACTAATTTTATCAATACGATCGTCCGCGTAGATAGAGAGGGCAACCCTACTCAGTTTAAGGAAACCCACCCAGACTACGATCCCCGCATCCGACCCTGGTATCAAGCCGCAAAATTTGCAGGCAAACCCCAATGGAATAAAATTTATCAATATTATATTCAACCTAGCCTAGGAATCTCCGCTAGCCAACCTGTTTACGACAAAAATGGCACTTTTATAGGAGTTGTAAGTACCGATCTGTTTCTCTCAAAAATCGGCGACTTTCTCCAAAGTTTAAAAATTGGTAAATCCGGAAAGACTTTCATCATAGAACGCTCTGGCTTTCTAGTGGCTTCTTCCACTCCCGAGAAGCCATTTATCAATAAAAAAAATCGCAAAAAAACGCAAAGATTAAAAGCGATTGAAAGCAGCGTGCCTTTGATACAGGGAACAGCGCAGCATTTAATAGAACGCTTTGGTAACTTCAGCGAAATAGATAGCAACTCGCAACTCGAATTCATGCTAAATGGTCAGCGAGAATTCGTGCAAGTATCCCCATTCCAAGATGGTAGAGGTCTTGATTGGCTGATTGTGGTAGTCGTTCCAGAAGCCGACTTTATGGAGGAAATTAATGCCAATACCCGCAGCACTATCCTACTCTGCGTTTTAGCGTTAGTGCTAGCGACGCTGTTAGGAATCCTCGCTTCCCGCTGGATTACCCATCCTATTTTTTGTTTGAGTACAGCGAGTAAAGCGATCGCTAGCGGTCAATTAGACCAAAAAGTAGAGGTAAATGGCATAGATGAACTGGGAATTCTCGCTCAATCTTTTAACCAAATGGCGCAGCAATTGCGCGAGTCTTTTGCTGCTTTAGAAAAGACCAATTCCGATCTAGAAAATCGAGTAGAAGAACGGACAAGTGAGCTAAAAGAGGCAAAAGTTGCCGCTGATACTGCTAACCGCGCCAAGAGCGAATTCCTCGCCAACATGAGCCACGAACTCCGCACTCCCCTGAACGGAATTCTAGGATACGCTCAAATTATGGAACGCGATAAAAGTATAACTCCTAAACAAAAAGATGCGATCCAAGTGATTCACCAGTGTGGTTCGCACTTACTTACTCTGATTAACGATATTTTAGATATTTCTAAAATTGAAGCAAGTAAAATGGATCTTTACAGTTCAGCTTTTAATTTTCCTTCTTTTTTGATGGGAGTTGTGGAAATGTGCCGCATCCGAGCCGAAAAAAAATAATTTACATTTAATTATCAATTATTAAATCAACTGCCTCAGGCAGTCAATGCTGATGAAAAACGACTGCGCCAAGTTTTGATTAACCTTTTGGGCAATGCTATTAAATTTACAGAAAAGGGTGGTGTTATTTTTAAGGTAGGCGTAATAAATGAGGGAGAAGAC
>JAICRN010000685.1 GCA_025937335.1 Microcoleus sp. TY_ISSM_2_bin.22 | reverse complement strand
TCTACTGTACGACCGGCTACGAGGGGCTGATTTTGGATGTAATAGGCATTATCTGGTTCTGCACCGCGCTCTAAGTCCGATCGATCGAGGGTTGTCGAACCCATTGTTTTGATTTTTAAACCTAGCTCTACAGCCAAAATAATAATCAGTCGTTCGATTAAGCGTGCTGAAAATTCGTGTTCTTCTAAAGGCATGGTAATTTCTAAAATCCCCCGATCGAATATCAATGTAGCCGCTCGGTTATCGCCTAAAATCTGTAGCAGTTGTTGATAACCCTGCCAAGTAATATTTCTCAACAATACTCGATTTACGCCTATGAGTAACGGAGGAGCGATCGGCGCAACAGAAATCATATGTTTACTTCCAGATATGATATTTCTAAGGTAACATAAGGAATAGGCAAGATGCCTGTTCCACAACTAACAGATTATTATTGAATATTGAACAGGCAAGATGCCTGTCCCACAAGTAACAGATTCTTGATTGTGGAACGGGCATCTTGCCCGTTCTTAAAAATAGTCAACAAGTTCTATTTACTCTGCTCTGTTCTCTGCTGCAAAATAAATTCAGCTAAGGCCAAATCAACGGGTGTTGTGACTTTCAAATTCGTCTCTTCTCCCTCCACAATTTGCACTGGTAAACCGCATTTTTCAAACAAAGCCGCATCGTCGGTAACTTCCCAACCTTTCTGTCGCCCTTCTTGGTGACACTGCTTTAACAATTTCACTTCAAATCCTTGGGGAGTCTGGGCAGCCCACAAATTGCTTCTGTCTGGGGTGTCTCGCACGATCCGGCGCTCATCTACGACCTTAATCGTATCCTTGACCGGGACGGCGACAATCAAGCCCGGACAGCTCAAGAGGGCCTCTGCAGATCGATCGAACAATTCAGCAGTTGCCAAACATCGGGCCCCGTCGTGAATCAACACTCGATCGGCATTTGGTGGCAAAGCCTGCAAACCGTTGTAAACTGACTCTTGCCTGGTCGCGCCACCTTGAATCAGTTCCACGGGCTTAACCAAAGATAAATCGCTCAGAATTGCTTTAAAATCAGGAAAATCGTCTGGCTGACCCATGATACCAATCCAGCTAATGTGCTGCGAAGCTTCAGCCGCAGCCAAAGTCCAACTCAGCAAAGATTTTCCCAGCAAAGTCAGCAGCAGTTTGTTCCGCTGACTCCCCATCCGTCGCCCCGAACCCGCCGCAGGAATTAATAAGTGCATTAACTAACCGTTCTTAACCCAACTAGGTATATATTAAGAGCGTCCTGTACTTTTGGGTCAGTTGTTTAGCTGTCAGCCAGTAGCTTTTAATGTCTAGAAATACTATAAGCTGATAGCTGAAGGCCGATCGCACAGAGCTACCTCGATAGATAATAGCCGATCGTTTATGATGCGAATACTAGCACTTGTCCCAGGCGGGATTGGCGACCAAATTTTATTTTTCCCCACCCTCGATGACCTCAAGCAGTCTTATCCAGAGGCGCAAATTGATGTCATCGTGGAACCGAGGGCGAAGGGCGCTTACCGAGTCTGCAAGTCCGTCAAAGAAGTCTTGACGTACAATTTCAAAGACCGCAACGCTCTGGCAGATTTGGGCAATTTACTGGGCGTAATTCGCGATCGCGAATACGAAGCAGTGATTTCCCTCGGCCAGCGGTGGACTGTAGGACTTCTGCTGTGGCTGACCGGCATTCCGCAGAGAGTTGGCTATTCGGGAACCAACGGCGCTCGATTTCTCACCGCTGCCGTACCGCTGAAAACTGAACAGTACGCGGCTTCAATGTACCACGATTTGCTGCAAGGATTTAACATTAAAAATCCTTGTCCGCCGCTGGCAATTAATGTACCAAAACAGGACATTCAGTGGGCGGAAGCCGAACAGCAGCGGTTGGGAATCAAAGAGAGCGGCTACATTCTAATTCACGGCGGTTCCAGTCAATTAGCTGTGTCTAAAGGTATTGACAAAATTTACCCTACAGACAACTGGAAGCAAATAATTGAAGATTGTCAGCAGCGGCAGCCTAATTTGCCTGTTGTTGTTGTGAAAGGCCCCGAAGATGCAGACTTCGTGACAAAGTTAGTCGAGTTATGTCCCAAGGTAAAAGTGATCTCGCCTGATGATGTCGGCAAGTTGGCGGCCACTATTGCTGCTGCTAATTTGATGATATGTACTGACAGTGCGCCGATGCACTTAGCTGTGGCGGTTCAAACTTATACAATAGCTTTGTTCGGCCCGACTGAACCGGCGAAATTGCTGCCAAAGAGCGATCGATTTTTGGGCATTAAATCTCCTACTGGCAAAATGGCAGACATCTCTCCTCAAGAGGTTTTAAAGAAAGTTTGGGGCGGCTAGAAACTAGGATATCTAAGTCAGGACACGGCGCCGTGCCCTGTCCCTACAATTTAGCTGGTTTCCCGGCTCTGCCTGGGAACCCATATAAGCGAGGCAGAGCCTCGCTTGTCTGGGCTGCACAAGAGGCAAAGCCTCGCTTGTCGCCTCCCCAGGCAGAGCCGGAGGACGAGGAAAGAAGTCGGGTATCTAAAACTCAACGTTAGTCTTCCCAATCATCCATCATCCTCTAAAAGTAATACCAAATTTACATGAAGTTGCATAAATATTCAAAGTATTCCGATCGGGTGGTATCTGGATATTTGTCACTATCTGAGCAAGTTGAGCAGAGTATCCGTCTAACTCACTTTTCATCGTGCCACCCTATTTTTCTGGTTGTACATAACCTTTTATTTTATTTTGTTTCAGTAGTCTGTGTACAAAAGCTTTACTCACATCAACTTGCGCGGCTAATTTTCAATTGATGTATTTTCTGACTCGTAGGCTTTGACTACTTTTTATCGCTCATGCGATGGAGTAAAGTTTCATTTTACCTGTTCGTGTACTGACATGAGTGTATTCTATCTACCTGCAATCTGCTGTAGGTACTGACGGGTGTTCCCCAAACCAAAAGTTTGGACGCGATCGATCGCTCGTGAATCAAAAACTTAGCCGTAGTTAAGAATACTTGGCGTTGCTTAGGATCGCGAATTAAATAATTTACACTC
>JAICRN010000343.1 GCA_025937335.1 Microcoleus sp. TY_ISSM_2_bin.22 | reverse complement strand
CCTTCCGCCACCCCAACTCAGACGATCCGTACTGTTTGGGACAACTAATTTGGAAACTCGTTCCCCAGGCGGCCCGGGCCAAAGGCATTCCCCTCAAATTCCCCGTACATTCGCACTTTATCTACGATCGCGGCATTCCCCTCTGGGCTGGTGCCGGCGTCGGCTGGTTGTATTCCCACCTCGGCGGCACCCCGATAATTCGCGGCAAAATCGATCGCGTCGGATTGCGATCTGCCCGTAATTTATTTGCCAACAGCCAATTCCCGATCGCCGCCGCCCCAGAAGGCGCTACCAACGGTCACAATGAAATAGTTAGCCCCCTGGAACCGGGAATTGCTCAAATGGGCTTCTGGTGCGTTGAAGATTTGCTGAAAGCCGGACGCACTGAAAAAGTTTTAATTGTGCCGATCGGCATTCAATACCGCTATGTCGAACCACCTTGGCAACCCCTAGAAAAACTTTTAAGTCAATTAGAAATAGATTGCGGATTGCCACCATTAGATAGTAGCACTAACGCCAATTATACTCCAAAAATTACAGCTTCAACAGACCCAAATCACAACTTCCAATATATGCGCCTAATTAGATTGGGCAGCCATTTACTAGAAGTAATGGAGCAGTTTTATACCCGTTTTTATCATCAAAATTTCCTGTCAAAAACCGGGAATGTAAGTTCACTGCAAATACCGGGCGGCAAGGCAGATAAAGCGGTCACAGAAAAAGTTTTTACAGCGAGACTGAAAGCACTTTTAGACGTGGCGCTACTTGTAGCAGAAGAATATTTCAACTTAAAGCCCAAAGGCAGTTTGATAGACCGTTGCCGCCGTTTAGAACAAGCAGGCTGGGAGTATATTTATCGAGAAGATATCAAAGATATTGCGGCACTTTGTGCTTTAGAAAGAGGGTTAGCCGATCGCCTCGCTGAAGAAGCAAGTCTTCGGATGTGGCATATGAGACTTGTAGAAAGTTTCGTATCCGTCACCGGCCGGTACGTCCAAGAAAAGCTGACCGCAGAACGTTTGGCAGAAACAACTTTACTGCTGTGGGACGTACTAACTCGCATCAAAGGGGGAAATCCTTTCGGCCGCCCCAAGTTGGGCAAACAGCAGGTACAAATGACCGTGGGCGAACCGATATCAGTGAGCGATCGTTGGGATGGATATCAAACCAGCCGCCGGTTAGCAGTTGCCGAACTCACTCAAGATTTGCAATCAGCTTTAGAAGCAATGATTAAATCTTAATTAGTCAGATCGGGAAGAGGTTCAAGGGCAGAAGGAAGAAATTCGAGGGAATAAGCAATATATATTTTTCTTCAGAACCTTTTTCTTTTTTTAAATGTAAACAGATTGTTATAAACTTTTGGCATAGGTCTAATGAACCGCCAACGCTCGCTCGACAATGAACTAATAAAAATTACCGATGACTAAAAAACCGATCGATTTGTCTACTAACTCAATTAAGGTAAAACTGCTGAATTATTTAGCACAGGAATTGCTCACCCCGCTCACTTCGGTGATCGGCATGGCAAGCGTGTTGAACCAAGAAATTTACGGCCCCTTAACCAGCAAGCAAAAAGAATATATCGACGTGATCCAAGACAGCAGCAGGTCTTTGCGATCGCTCGTTGAAGAAATTTTGGAACTCGCAGAACTAGATGATTCCGCTTTCACCTTGAGGCGAACCGCAGTCGATATAGAAACTTTGTGCCAGCAGGTGGTGACAATCCTGTCGCCTGCGGCCTCTAGACAAGAGCAAGAAATTAACTTGTCGATGGGGCCCGGGCCGCGCATCTGGTTGGTCGATAAAGATAAGGTTCAGCAAATGCTGCACCACTTAATTTTTAGCATTATTCAATCTGCTGGGGCAGGCAGCGTGATTCGAGTCCACGTTTCTCGGAAAGAAGACGGTATCAACATCGGAGTTTGGGTTTTTCATCCTTGGTTGGGAGAAAGTTTGCCCCATGCTAAACTCTACACCGACTACTTGTTGAAGGCCGGATCGGGTAGCGGTTCGCCATCTAACTCCGAAACCGACTCCCTCGGAGTCGAACCGCAACTTCCGACACAGGGTTCGCAGCGATTAACGCTGGCGTTTTCTGAATTGGCGTCTTTGGTGGCAGAGAATGCCGAAGAGACCGCACCGGTGTTAGCTGGTTACCAAGCCAGGGAACGCTTGGGGCTGCTGCTTTGCTGCCAATTGGTGGAAATTCAAGGCGGCCAACTCTCGATTCAAGGTGCCCCGGAATCTGGATATCGCTACGTGCTCTGGCTTCCCTGCACAAATGCTACGGAATTGTTGGAAGGCTAAAGAATGAAGAAGGAAGTTCGGCAACGAGCAATGTACGGAATGTAACGGATGGAAAGAAGAAGGAATAAGGAAGAAGAAACAAGTCATTTGTTGATTACTACTGAGATGTTGCACCATTCTCAATAAGGCTGTTGTCGGCGGGATATGGGCCCCAACCCACAAGAAATTCATTCTTGCTTAACAGGCCGTACAGCCTGTTAAGCAAGAATGGTGCAAGATGTGAGTTACTAGCAATTCTCGATGCTTTTAGACTCAATTCCCAATTCCCAATTCCCAATTACCAATTACCAATAATCAATCTAAAAATGAATTCAGTTTGGCAACAGTTAACTCTGGCTAATTTGCCGCTCTCTCAGTGGCAAAGTGGAAGTTATTTATTAAATTTGGCGATCGGCTCTTTACGCAGTTGGCGGCAGAGTAGCTGGCTGATGCAGTGGGCAGAACCCCTGGGTTTTGTTTTGCTGGCCTTGACGTTCGGTTTGGGGCCGTTTGTGAACAATGCCTTGGTGGGGGTATTGATGGCGGCTGGCGCGGCATTTTGGGTGCTGCTGACTGTTTCGGACGATCGCGCGATCGCCTTGACGCCGATTCACTTGTTGGTTCTGCTGTACTGGGGGATTGCCACCGTCGCAACCGCGATGTCGCCGGTGAAAGTCGCCGCTGCTACTGGTTGGAGCAAGCTAACGCTGTATTTGCTGTTTTTTGCGCTGATGGCTCGGATATTGCGATCGCCCCGTTGGCGATCGTGGTTAATTGCCGTATTTTTGAACGTCGCTCTAGTTGTCAGTTTCTACGGCGTGCGGCAGTGGATTGACAAAGTGCCACCATTAGCTACTTGGAACGATCCGACTTCTACTCAAGCCAATGTCACGCGAGTTTACAGCTTTTTGGGCAATCCAAACTTGCTGGGTTCCTATTTGCTGCCGGCTATTGCATTGAGCGCCGCCGCACTTTTTGTGTGGAAAGGATGGGGAACAAAAATTTTAGCATTGACGATGCTAGTGGTGAATTGCGCGTGTTTGCGCTACACCGACAGCCGGGGTGCTTGGATCGGTTTTTTGGCTCTACTGGTGGTATTTTTAGTGTTGCTGTGGTACTGGTACAGTCCTTTGATGCCTCGGTTCTGGCGGACTTGGGCGCTGCCGTTAGGGTTAGGAGGTTTGGTTGGGGCGTTAATTTTGGGAGTGGCTTTAGTGGAGCCGCTGCGCGATCGAGTTTCGAGTATGTTTATCGGCCGAGGTGACAGCAGCAACAATTTTCGGATTAATGTTTGGACAGCGGTGGTTGACATGATTCGCGATCGACCAATTCTCGGCATTGGCCCGGGGAACACTGCTTTTAATAAAGTTTATCCGCTTTATATGAAGCCGAAATTCACTGCTTTGAGCGCTTATTCCGTGCTGCTGGAAATTGCAGTAGAAACCGGTTTTATCGGTTTAATGTCTTTCCTTTGGCTGATGACAGTCACCGTCAATCAGGGTTTGGTGCAAATAAAAAGTCTGCGGGATGCACAATTTAACATCTCTAATTTAGAGGAAGAATCCCGCAATCCCAAATCTAAAATCCCAAATCTAAAATCGAATCAGGGGTTTTGGTTGATTGGGGCGATCGCAACTTTAGCCGGCATGATGGCCCACGGTTTTGTCGATACAGTTTGGTACCGACCGGAAGTTAATATGCTTTGGTGGTTGATGGTGGCGATTATTGCTAGTTTTTACAGCAACTCGCACCAGCAGCCGCAAGATTTAGTTTTGACGGAGGGCGACTAGATAGAATTGCTGGCGGGGTTTTCTCCCCGCCCGGTGCAAATTCCAGCAACAGCCGACACAGCAATTATTAATAGTTATACCAGTTCAAAAAAAGAATGCAGCTTTATGCAAGCTGCAAACCATTATAGCCATAAGTTATTTCCAATTCTTCAATTATTAATCTCAAATCTCAAATGCTATGAGGTGCGGACGGCGCACCCTGCATACTACTAATACATACTACATACCTGTTGCTGTAAAGTGGTGATGGTACACTCTACAAAATTTATTGAAAATAACTATTATTCTTCGCTCTCCGAAGGCATGATGAATCTGGGACACGGATATTTTCCACCATCTCTATCTCTGCACCGCCGCCTCCTCGCTTGATTGGAGTCGAACGGCGTTTCGACTGATTCATTAACTGTAATTTTAACAGTCGAAGGAGTTGGCAGTGCTGTTGAGGCTTGACTTAGCTCCACTACCGTTATAATTGCCAGTATGGTTGATGAAAACAAAACTGTGCGTTTCATTTATTTGTTTTTTCCTCGTTTAATCGTTGACGTGCCATCCCTATCCATATATCCTCATCGAATTCTTGAGAATCCGCATACTTTAGACAAATTTTCCATTGCGGTAGCGCTGCCTTAGTATTTTTCATTTTTTCTAGGACTTGCGCTTTTAAGCAGTAAGTTGCTGGTCCTTCACTATCAAGTTTAATGGCTTCATCCAGATGTTGCAATGCCTCTGAATATCGACCCTGTTCCAGGCGAGCCCATCCCAAGTTTTTCAGTAAAGAATATTTTACTTGATCGTCCTCAGCTAATTTCAAACCTTGCCACAGGAAGTGAACGGCAGCCGGATAGTTTTTTTGATCGACTATATATAACCGAGCCAGATTGCTGTAAGCAGCAGGTAGACCGAGTTTTGCAGCTTGCAGATATTTTCCTCGGGCGCATTGTAAATCTTGCACCTCTTCGCAAAGCCATCCTAAATTGTAAAGAGCTGTTCGGCTTTTTGGATCTACCCAGAGCGCTAACTCATATGCTTGTTGAGTATCAGCGAATCGATTAGCTTTGTAGTTTTCAAAAGCCATATTATTAAAAAAAGATGCCAGTTCCGGCAACCCAATGTGCCAGCCACCAAAGCCTACTGCTAGCATCACCAAGAAGGCTCCCCACTTCGAGGTGTGATGCTTTTTTTCTGGCTGTTTCATGGCATTGAAAATGTTAGCTAATGGTGTCATTTTTAGCATATTTTAACTTGAGAGTTGGGCGATATTTTGTTTTCCAGATTTAATTGCCACCCTAATGGCATCATAATTTTAGGAAATGACTCAGGATCGAGCCCATTTCTCCATAAGAGTTTGTAAGTCCACAGCCGAATGCTTGAGTAATGCTGCCACTACCTAGATGTATTCGAGCATAGGTTAATCATTCATGAGACTCCACAAGCCATCCGGATATTTTCAGGAAAAAAGAACCGGGAAGTCGGAACCGGGAAGAAGGCAGGACGGTTGGCGATTTAATAAGTAATAATACTTAGTTTAGAAGTGGCGATCGCCAATATGTGACTGTATTAGGAGATAAGAGGGCTATCCCGAGTTTGAGGTGATTTTAAGGCGTTGCATAATAGTGGGATGATTTTGATTTGTTTGCCGGATGGGCTCATGAGTCCGTGCGGTGTATTTTCATAGCAGGCGGGACGCCTAACCCCTACTCCCCACAATAATCATCCTCAAATTGTGCAACGCCAATTTTAAAAATAAAACTTCCTGCGGTACGGGCCCGAAAGCCTGCGTGAGGGAGGCGCTCACACTACCGTTGCCAGCACAAATCCAGGAGAGCAAATATGATGGACTCCGTTGAATTAACTCTAATAGGACTTACGCAAAAAATCCTTTTTTACACTATCTGTAGTTCAATACTCCGGACAGTTTTTGAGACCGAGGCTGAAACCCTCATTCTACCGTTAGCATTTGACCTCACTGAGAAGGCCCAAACCCGCATTCTGCCGTTAGTGATTGAAAACTGTCCGGACTATTGTCCCAGAAAGTCGAGTCATCCGTTTACTGGGCGAAAGTTCCGGCGTCACAGATAATAACGACCACCGAAACCATTGGTCTCTAAACTGAGATGTTGCACCACGATCGATCAGCCTGTTTTGGGCGGCCTCTCCTGCCCAACCCCTACTCCCCACAAGAAAACTCATTCTTTGT
>JAICRN010000499.1 GCA_025937335.1 Microcoleus sp. TY_ISSM_2_bin.22 | reverse complement strand
AACACTTTTTGCCCGATTTTTACATTTATTGAGAAGTGTAGAAATTTTTAGATAATACCAAGGTTTACGGTATCACATTTTTGATTAAAGTCAAGGTATTTCAAGCTTGAGCAATAGAAATGGCGATCGCGAGGATTAAAGTTTGGGCAAAGTAATGATAAATTCCGTATCAACTCGCCTTTTGCTTTCTACCTTTAAAGTGCCACCGTGCTTTCCGGCAATAATATGGCGAGTCAGAGACAATCCCAAAGCGATTGCTTCTGCTGTCGGTTTATTAGTAAAGAAAGCAGGGAAGATTTTTGATTGAATTTATAGAGGAGTTTTGAGGCAGCTTTCGGGGAAACCAAGTTCAAATGCTTTTGCCAGTTTTTGCATTTTACCGAGTTTTTGAGAAGAAAATTTTCTGTTGACCGCTCGGTTTCTTTTTGCCCATTTTTAGGTTTGTTAAATACACCACAACAAGCATTATTAATGATACAGCATATTCCAGGTTTATGAAGTACGCCTCGTTCTCACGGGGTTTCTTTACAGTTCTCGCATCATTACTGATTCTGTTGCTCGAAACCCGGTCGATCGCGATCTACATCTACATGAAATATGCTGTATTTATCAAAGCGCGATTGAGTTCCGAGAAGTGTTCTTTCAAGAGAGCGATCGCACTGTCATACTCAGTATAAATTATTATATTGAAGCGGCGAGCGATCGGCTGCTGCGATGGCGAAATGCTACAAGCTTAAGAAGCACTTTTCAGTATCGCCTTCGCTTCCTCAATATTTTGGGCAACCAATTTACCCGATTCAATAAACGCTGCTCTTTCGGTATCGCTGAGTTCGAGTTCTACTACCTGTTCGACTCCCTGATATCCCAAGCGGCAGGGAAGTCCCAAAAATATATCTTGCACGCCGTATTCGCCGTGCAAATAAACTGAGCAAGGCAAGAGTCGCGACTGATTGAGTAAAATTGATTCTACCATCAAGCAGGCAGAAGATGCCGGTGCAAAAAAAGCACTACCAGTCTTCATCAATCCGACTATTTCTGCGCCGCCGTGGCGAGTCCGCTGTACGAGTCGATCGATCGTCCCAGCATCCATAAGTTGACAGATGGGAATACCGTTGACAGTGGAATAGCGGGGCAAAGGAACCATCAAATCGCCGTGAGAACCGATGACTGTTGCATTGACTTCAGCAATTGAAACGCCCAATTCCATGGCAATAAAAGTTTGAAAGCGGGCGGAATCGACAATTCCTCCCATACCCATGACTCGGTGTTTTGGCAAATCAGCAGCTTCCCATGCTAAATAAGTCATGATATCTAGGGGATTTGTGACTGCGATTAGGATTGCTTCTGGAGAATGCTCGATCGCCTGTTTTGTGGCTTCTGTAACAATTCGAGCATTGATTTTAATTAAATCTTCCCGATTGATACCGGGTTTGCGCGGCACTCCGGCGGCAATTACTATGATATTTGAGTTGGCCGTATCTGTATAATCATTTGTACCGACAATTTGGCGATCGTGGCGTTCCACTCCCCTTGCTTCCATCAAATCCAAAGCAACGCCCTGCGGCCAACCCTCCACAATATCTAGCAATACTACATCTGCCAGATTTTTCTCGGCAATTCGCTGGGCTAAGGTGCTGCCAACTTTGCCGGCACCAATAATTGAGACGCGGGTTGATGGAGAATTCATTCGATTTTAGATTTTAGATTTTAGATTTTAGATTTTAGATTTTAGCAATGAGCTTAATTGGGGGAAGGTGCGCGGTGCGCACCCTACGCTACATTAAGAGCAGTGATGTTTAGTTTTGGCGAGTTACTTAAAATCTTCGAGTTGGTCTACCCGCAGCCAAATATTGGGGGTGGGTACTTTGCCAAATTTGACGAAGGCGTAGTCACCGCGAACCTCCATCACTTCGCCCTTTGTTTCAAATATATAGGAGGAAAAGCGCTGGTCGCTGGCTTTGGCTTCTAAACTGTTTTCCAATTTTTCGCGTACAGCGCGAACTATACTGCCTTTCTTGATTGCCATAAGTTGCTTTGTTTAGTTTAAAAAACTATACAAATTTTAATCTAGATTTGGCTGGAAAGGACTTCTTCTTTCTTCTCGCATCTTGCAGCATTCTTAAGAACAGGCCCGACTGCCTGTTCCACAATAGTTAAAGGTTCTTGTGCGCTGTCGGGCCCGCCGCTGAAAGCCTTATTGACAATGGTGCAAGATCTCAGTTCTTTCTTGTTGCTTCTTGCTTCTTCATTCTGCTTATTTCTGACACGCGGGGCAAAAATGAGTCGATCGCCCTGCTAATTTTATACGTTCGATGGTTGCGGAGCAAGTGCGGCAGGGTTGACCGGCGCGATTGTAAACCCAAGCGACGCCGCCGTAGTTGCCGTTGACACCTTGGACGTTGAGAAAATTGCTAAAAGTGGTGCCGCCGGATGCGATCGCCTTCTGTAAAACTTGAATAATAGCTGTATGGATGCGCCCAATTTGCTCTGCGGTCAAATCCGCGCACAGAGTTGTGGGCATCACTCCCGACAAAAACAAAGTTTCGTCTGCGTAAATATTGCCCAAACCAGCTATCAGTGCCTGGTCTAGCAAAGCTGTTTTAATAGGTCGCGCCCGCCGTTGCAGCTTGCGGGCCAAATATTCTGTTGTAAATTCGTCTGAAAACGGTTCGGGGCCTAAGAGTTTCAGACCGGTGACAGTGCTGGAAACCTCGGTTTCTGGTGGCACGTACCACATTTGCCCGAAGGTGCGCTGGTCTACAAACCGCAGTTCTTGGTTTCCTTCAAAAAACAGCCGCACTCGCGCGTGTTTTTGCAGGGGTTCGGATCTGTTCACCCACAGCAGTTGCCCGGTCATCCGCAGGTGAACGCCCAACCAGCCGGCTTTTGAAGGCAGAAGGGATGAAGGAGGAAGAAGGGAAGAACTTGGAGTTCGATCCGTAAATTCTCCCCCTTTCCCTTTCTTTCTTTCTGCTTCTGGGAATAGAGATAGTTCTGCCAGTAGATATTTGCCGCGTCTGTACCAGCGGGCGATTGACTTTCCTTTGACTTTTGTCAAAAAATCGGTCGCAGAGATTGAGCGGGCGATCGTGCTGTTTAACAACACGTCCCCGCCCAACATTTCTCGATCGAGGGTTGCTTGATTCAAACCCCGGCAAATAGTTTCAACTTCTGGCAGTTCTGGCACAATTAGCGCTGTTCTGTTCCTTGATTGGGCGAACCTTCGACGCTGCCGGGAGTTTCGGCACCGGGTTTGCTGTCCGTGGCAGTTTTCGGCTGCTGGGGGGCTCCTCCGCTGCCGGTTTTCCGGGTTTTTTCCTCGATCGTGGTTTGCTTGCCGCCTGTAGCTGCGGTTGATTTTGCTTTCGCTTTGGGGGCGGATACTTCCACTAATTCGCTTTGGGCGAAGTTGTTGGTGTTGACGCCGGCATAATTTACGGTGTTAAAGCGAACGATAACTGGGTATTTAATGCCGCTTTGGTCTACCGTAGCAACGGTGCCCACTTCTTGATACCAGTAGGATTCTTTGCGGAGAATCCGAACTGTAGAACCGCGTTGAACCATGAGCTTTGTTTCCTTTGCGATGAATAAACGGATAAAGCCATTTTTTTTACTCTAGTCGATCGCGCGGCGCATTTAAAGTCTGCAAGGGAATTTTTGCCTCCTGCGCCGTTTTTTGGTCGGATTTTTGTAAAGAAAAGTAAATACTTTGGTAAAGCGATCTCTCCTGACCAAAAATAAATAAACTCACATTATCCATCAAACAAAAGCAGTTCTATCGGAACTATAAAAAACTTTACAAATAGATACCGAGCCAGAGCACTATCTGCATTAAATAGGACAGTCCTGGACGCAAAAACCCGGTTTCTTTACGTAATTTGGTCATATACGCTCGCAGGTGACAACGAGAAACCGGATTTTTTGTCGAGTATCCAAGACTGTAGGATTTACGCACATAGTGCCAATCCCCCCACGCGCGGCGTAGCTATCCCGCTATGGGAATCGCCCCGAACATAGAGCGTTTTGTAGGGGGAATCCCCCACGCGCGGCGCAGTTATTGCGCCCTTAGAATCGCCCCTCCTGGGCGCGAAGGTAGCGTCATTCGTCATTGAGTCAAGTTTCCACTATCTAGTTTGGCAATGTTTCAAGCCTCCATCTAAATATCAGTTTCAAAAAAGAATGCAACGCCGGTTGCCCGCGATCCAAACCTCTTATCAGTCAATCGATTTTAGATTTTAGATTTTAGATTGACTTGCGCGAGATAAATGCTCTTTCTTGAGGATTTTCGATTTGAGATGCTTTCGATTGATTCCACGGATAAATCACGTGGCGGGTACCACCTTTGAAATTCTTGGTCAGTCAGTCCCATCTAAAATCTCAAATATCAATTCTAAAATGGTATTAGTCACTCATCTGCAAATCTTTCAGTTTCCCCAGCTTTTTACCTAGCAGGATAGTTTCTCACAAATCATTTAGGATTGCTATATTATGGTTGGGAGCGCGGGTCTAGAATTGCATTTTTTTAAACGGAACTTACCCCCTGCGGGGTAGTTCCGTGGAGCTCGGGCGCATATGAGCTATAGGTTTTGCCGATTCGCTCGGCTCGCTCGCGTAGCCATGTAATTT
>JAICRN010000608.1 GCA_025937335.1 Microcoleus sp. TY_ISSM_2_bin.22 | reverse complement strand
GTTGCAAAATCTTAGAGAAAGAGGTTGGCAGAAAATTGAGCAAGGTAAACAAAATTTAGAAGATTTAATTTTTCCTGATGATCGCCTAAGTCCTGCATTTAGAGGAGGTGGAAATTATAGTGGCGAATCTGCCTCCCAGGGCTATCACAGCAGCATGAATAGGTTTCCTGCTGCCGGTGCTGTGCGGGCAAAGTTGATAGACTTACGAATGCGTTTGGGCAGAACTACTGTTGCTTTGTTGGTTGCTATTACCAAAGAGGGCGATCGCACTTTCAAAGTCCAGGTTCAATTATATCCGGCGATGGGAGAGCGTTACCTACCAACAAATATTAAACTTTCCTTAATATCCGACATCGGAGAAAACCTAAACGAGTCACAATCAAGGATTCAGGACAGGTGCATTTTGCTGGAAGATATTGAGGTAGAGGGAGACGAAAGCTTTAGTATTCGAGTAGCTTTGGATAATTTCAGCGTCACAGAAAACTTTGTGGTATGATATTTTGATTCACTGCGATCGCATCTAAATTTATGAGCTTAAGATTTATCTTGGGTTTAGGGATGGGAGATCTAAAAAAGGGTTTTCCCGACATCACAGGGGAGTTTCAAGAAAGCCGAACAACAATCCATAAATTTAAAGGAAGTTTGCCACCAGCGCCGGACGTTGAAGAGATGCAAAGAAGGTGGCAAAATATTTGCCTTGCTAGACAATCTAGCAACATCTTTTCTAGGATTAAAGTCAAGCCCACAGGAATCACAAATATTTCTGAAGAGAATCCTAAACTTATCTATCAATGCTTGAATGAAGTGATGAGCCAGTGGCTGAGTAGTGAGGAATTTTACGCTGGAATTGAGCATAATTTTAGAAATGTAGTTGATGCTTTTGGTGGCAGATATCAGTGCTTTGAAGTATTTCTAGAAATCAAAGATTCAGAAAATTGGCATCTACCTTGGGATGCGTGGAAATTTCGCGAAGATTACAAAAATTGTGAGATAATTAAAAGTCCGTCACAGTATAGAAAAGCTCTCAAACAGGCAACTATAGGGGGAATGCCTCTGCCTTCGCGAGGTAGAATTTTATGTGTCTCCGGTAATAGTGAGGGACTCGATCTGCAACAAGATGAGAAAAGTATTCAGAGGTCTTTGGGCTACGATCGCTGCGAGTTACAATTTATTCACCAGCCAACACCGGAAAAGTTACGCGAGAAGTTGTTAAAGGATGAAAAAAATTGGCAGATTTTATATTACGGCGGACATAGCAATAGCAATGCTGTCAAGGGATGGCTGCATATTAATCAAGCAGATTGCGATAATACTGTCACAATAGACTATTTAAAAGAGGGGTTGGAAAAATCTATTTTTCAAGGATTGGAGCTGCTAATTTTAAACTCTTGTTCGAGCCTCCAATTGGCAGCAGATTTAGTTGCTGGAGGCTTGCCTTTACCGTCAATGATTGTGATGCGTGCGCCGATACCCGATAAAATTGCTCACGATTTTGTTAAGTCTTTATTCGGATATTTAAGCGAAGACAATCCTTTGTTTTTAGCAGTGCGAAAAGCTAAGGATGATTTGCAGAAGTGGGAATCTGAGTTCCCTGGCGCGAGCGCGATACCAGTGCTCTGTCAGCAGCCAACTTTTGAGGGGTTGACTTTACCGCAATTAGAGCGCGATCGCCCGTTTGTTCCTGTGGGAGATGTTTTGGGTGATACTGAGGGCGATCGCCCAAACAACGATATCTCTATTTTTATTTCTAATTTGATGCAGCGCCTGGGAATCGGTTTAGCTACTACCGCTAGCAGTTATATGTTAATCGGCCCGATACTTGCCCCAGTTGCCAATCAAATTGGCATGGAAAACCACCGTAAAAATAAACCTTTAATTGCTAAAACCTTCTACAACTTAGCAAGTTTGATTAACCTGAATTATGCACAACCTTACTATAACTTAGCTATGTTGTGCGACGAACTGAATGACGAGCGAGGTGCGTTAGAGGCTATGCAAAATGCTGTATTGCGAGGACTTCCTGATGCTTCTGCTCAAATATCTAAGTTATTCATTCGTAAGGATAAACATCAACCAGCTTTAAAAGCGATCAACCTTTGTTTAGGACACGCTCAATACGATGGAGTAAAAGCTGCTTGTATCAAAAATCGCGGCTGGATACGGTTCAAAGAACATCAATATGACGATGCAGAAATAGATTTTCAAACAGCAATTGGATTAACAGACAATAGCCCTGAAGCTCACTGTTTTTTAGCACAGGTCTTGGAAACTAAAGGTAAACCTCATAAAGCCTTATATCACTGGAAAAAAACGATTAAATATTCTAAATATAGCGTACCAGAACAAGATAAATGTATCCAGATTGCCAAACAACGTTTACAAATAAAAGGAAATATAAAATGAAAACCAAGGTTGCAATTTTTATAGCTTTAAGCTCGATCGCAACTACCGCACTAGCAGCCAGTAACAGAATATCCAACGGACTGATTATCCATAGTAGCGGGGAAGTTGCGATCGAGCGCCAAAACGGGCTAATTGT
Organism: Microcoleus sp. TY_ISSM_2_bin.22; assembly: GCA_025937335.1. Classification (GTDB taxonomy): domain Bacteria; phylum Cyanobacteriota; class Cyanobacteriia; order Cyanobacteriales; family Microcoleaceae; genus Microcoleus. The sequence goes on along the minus strand of JAICRN010000608.1, from coordinate 1,130 downwards.
CCGCCCTACCAGCGGTACGCCGATTTATCCGGGAGACAAATTGCGAACAGCACAAAACGCACAACTGACGATCCAATGTGCAGATTTGGGGATAAAGTCGATCGCACCGGGTGAAAATCAATTGAATAGCTGTTTGTTAGCCAAAGAAGAGTCGAAATCTGATTGCAGCCGCGACTTGATTAAATGTCCAGATCGCGGCGACGGTAAAATTGCTTGGAATAGCGCGCCAATTCCTTATATTATCAGTCCGCGGCGCACGAAATTGCTCGACAGCAAGCCTATTTTGCGGTGGAATCCGGTTGCTGGTGCTACTAGCTATAAATTGAGCCTCCGCGAAAATGGAGCCAAATTAAACTGGGAAATGACTGTTAGCGGTACTGAGGCTGTGTATCCGGGAGAACCGGCGCTGAAACCGGGTGTTAAGTACAGATTAATTGTCGAGGCGAATACGGGTGCTTCTTCTGAAATCCCCGTGGTAGAAGGAGATACAGAGTTTGAGTTGCTGGAGGAGAAGCAAGTTGAGGCTGTTAAGGATGCGGTTGGGGCGATCGACAAACAAGTACCTAACGAAAACGCCAAAAAATTAGCAATTTCTAGCGTTTATCTTAACACAAACTTGATTGCCGAAGCAAGAGAAATCTTAGAAAAGTTACAAGAAACAGGAGTGGAAACACCGCCCATTTATCGCACGTTGGGCGATTTGTATCTGGAAAAGCTACAACTGGTTCCCCAGGCGGAAGTCTACTATTCCAAGGCGATTAATTCGGCACAACCAGACGATATTGAGGAGTTGACAGCCGCTAGATACGGATTGGGGCAAGTTCATTCAGCGATGAGAAATAATCTAGAAGCTGTGAAATATTTGCGAATGGCAAAAGATGGATATACAACTTTGGGAGATTTGCCAATGGCGGAAAAGGTAGAGAAGCAATTGCGGGATTTGCAAAGGAGGGAAGAGAGGAAATAGTAACGGCTTGTGACGTGAATTCCGGCAGGGAATGAATTCCCTGCCTCAAAGCAACGGAGGACACCCCACCGTGCCGTTTCCCTACCCCAAAATAATCATGAGTACGATCTGAGAGATGTCACCATCACCCGATTAATTGTAGGGAAACGGCACTGCCGTATCC
>JAICRN010000013.1 GCA_025937335.1 Microcoleus sp. TY_ISSM_2_bin.22 | reverse complement strand
TTATCAATATTAGTTAAACACACTACCGTATTATTTCTGTTTACCCCGATTGTTTGGTTGGCTGTTGGTGCAGTGCGACAAAAAGCTTGGGGAAGATTAGCTCAATTAACTGGTGCTTTGTTGCTGTCGGCGGCGGTGTTTGGGCCTTGGGCAAAAACCAATTGGCTGTTAATTTTGACCGGGGGAAAACGGGCAACGCTGGATTCTGCGATCGCCGAAGGAGATCCGGCCCTCAATACGATCGACGCTTGGATTTACTACGGTCAGCACTTACCCGAACACATTTCTTGGCCTCTGTTACTTATTCCCTTAGTAGGATTGATACTTTATTGGCGTCGCCGGCAAAATAGTTCGTCCATCTTTTATCTCAACTCCTGTCGCTGGCTGGCTGTTTTCTGGGGAGGAGCTTATTTAATTAATTCTCTAAATATCAACAAAGACGACCGATATGTGATACCTTATTTGCCAGTGTTATCTATTTTCTTAGCCTACTGTTTAACGCTGTGGCCTTCTCGGTGGGGAAGACAAATTCGCTGGGGTACAATTGGCTTGGCAATTCTGGCGATGCTGTTACATATGTGGCCCCTGGGAGGTGCTTTTGGACATAGCTTAGTCCAAATTATCAGTCCGGGCAATTCTAACTATCCTTACTTGGGCAAAGAGTGGCCGCACCGAGAGGTAATTGCAGAAATTATTGATAGGGAACCTTATTTGCAATCTACTTTAGGCGTGTTGCCTTCGACGCCGGAAATTAACCAGCATAATTTGAATTTTTACGGTGCTTTGGCGAATTTTCAGGTTTACGGGCGGCAGGTGGGAACGAATTTAAAACAAGTGCCGCAAGATGTGCGATCGCTCTCTTGGTTCGTAACTAAAAGTGGCCCGCAAGGTTCGATTCGCGAAAGAATTAAAAAAGCTCAAAATGCAGCCGTAACCGCAATTGAAAAAGGCGATAAGTTTCAGTTAGAAAAAACTTGGATTTTGCCCGATTATACTAATTTAAATCTTTATCGCAAGCGAGTGCAGCCTGTAGAAATACAGCCGTTGAATGAAGCGCGATCGCAAGTACAATTAGATCGAGTTACTGTCGCTGCAAAAGCAGTTCCCGGAGTCGCGCTGCCGGTTGCTTATACTTGGTCTGGGCCTTGGCAGCAGTTGCAGTCTGGTTTAGTGTTGGTAACGTGGGAAAATCAGCAGTCTGGCAATATTCCACCGGGACAGACTTTCAGGATTTTACACGATCGCGCGATCGCCCAGGCGACTTTGCATCCGGGGATGCTGGAAGCGGATAAATTTGCTGTGGGGTTTCGAGTTGTCGATCGCACCGCGATGCTTCCTCCTGCTAATATTGCACCGGGAACTTACAATCTGCAAGCTACTTATCTAAATCGGAAAACCGGCGAAACTTATCCGATTAATGTGCCGGCAGTTAGTGTTAAGATCGAGGCAGAGCCTCTGGATATGCGTTCTCAGGCAGAGCCTGGAAACGAGGATAATACAGATAAGCCTGAGTTAGATTTGGTGACTCAATTGCGGGCGATGGCGGTTAATTTACCCAAAGGATTGCCAGGTTTAGAACCCGTGTTCGAGCAGATTGGGCGCATCAATCAGTACGATCCAATTCAAGATTATACCGTGCAAGCGGAACAAGCATTAGAATATCGGTTGAAACAGGAACCAAATAATCTAGAATTGGCTTATGCTTTGGCATTTTCTCGGGTATTGCAGCAGAATGTCAAAAGTGCGATCGTCGCCTTAGAAAAAGTCACTCAACTCGACTCAAAAAACCCTTACGCTTACGCCTATCTCGCTTTCGTACACCTGTACGGCTGGCATCCCAAAGCCGCTCAAACAGCCTTAAAACCTGCTCTCGCTCTCAACTCCAATCTACCGGAAATTAGAGTTTTAAACGGTGTAGCGGCTCTGATGCAAGGTAATCTCATTCAAGCATGGCAAGATTTGCAATACTTAAAAAAACTAAAAATTTAACAATCCCTTTTATTGTGGCACGGGCGTCCCGCCTGTGCTTCCGAATCGGTAAAAAACAGAAAACCAATGAACCAACCAAGAATAATCTCTCTAATTCCCAGTGCCACCGAGATTGTAGCACTTTTAGGATTAACCGATGCAATTGTGGGCCGTTCCCACGAATGCGACTATCCCCCAGAAATCCAAAATTTACCTGTTTGCACTCAGCCTAAATTCAATCCCGAAGGAACTAGCAGCGAAATTCACAACCGCGTGACCGAATTGTTGCAAAATGCGCTGAGCGTGTATAAAGTAGAAATAGATACTTTGGAAAAATTGCAGCCGACTCACATTATTACTCAAGCTCAATGTGAAGTCTGCGCTTGTTCTCTAACAGAGGTTGAACAAGCGGTAAGCACCCTAGTAAATAGCAAGCCGGAAATTATTTCTTTGCAGCCTAATTTGCTAGCAGAAATATGGACGGATATTCAGCGAGTTGCTGATGCTTTGGGCGTAAATGGCAAAAGTGCGATCGACCTTTTGCACTCCCGCATCGATGCTATTACCTCGCAAACACAAGCCTCATCTATTCTTACCACAAAACAGAGACTCCCCAAAGTAGCTTGCATCGAATGGATTGAACCTTTGATGGCTGCGGGTAACTGGATTCCCGAATTAGTGGCAATGGCGGGAGGCAATTCGCTGTTTGGAATTGTCGGGGAACATTCCCCTTGGTTAAAATGGGAATCGCTAGTAGAAGCTAATCCCGATGTAATTATTTTCATGCCTTGCGGCTTTGATTTAAACCGCACTCGCAGCGAAGCAATGCAGATAACTAAATACGCAGAATGGCTTAATTTGCAAGCAGTAAAAACGGGGAAAGTTTACATAACTGACGGCAATTCTTACTTTAATCGGCCGGGGCCGAGATTGGTTGATTCGTTAGAAATTTTAGCAGAAATTCTCCATCCCGAAATCTTCGATTTTGGCTATCGGGGTAAGGGTTGGCAGCCCTTTGTGTAAGTAGTCGCAGCTAGCTAAAGCTTGATATATATTAATTCTGAATAGCCTGCCATACAAATAAGGACACAACATTGTTGTGTCCTTACTTCGGCTTCATTTAACCAAATCTGACATCAATTGATGCAAAACGGCTATTTTTACATTCCATCGGGTGGCATCAAAACCTTGTCAATTACGTGAATCACGCCGTTGGTAGCTTTGATATCAGCTTTCACAACATTAGCGCCGCTTACAGTAACTTTGCCTGCGTTAACAGCCACCTTCAGCGAACTGCCTTCCACACTTTTAACATCGCCGGATTTCAGGCTAGTAGATACAACCGAACCAGGAACAACGTGGTAAGTTAAAATTTTAGTAAGCTTGGCTTTGTTGGCTGGTTTGAGCAAATCATCCACAGTTGCTTTTGGCAAAGCAGCAAATGCCGCGTCAGTCGGAGCAAAAACAGTGAAAGGGCCCTTTCCTTGTAAAGTTGTCACCAAACCGGCTGCTCCCAAAGCCTTCGTCAGTGTCTTGAATTGAGCGTCGCCAGATGCAATAGCAACAATATCCTTAGTAGCGGCAGTTGGTGCCGGTGAAGCGCCAGTTGGTGCCGGTGAAGCGCCAGTTGGTGCCGCCTGTGAAACGCCAGTTGGTGTCGGTGAAGCAGTGGTTTTTACGTTTCCTGCAACTTGTGGAGTTTGAGTTGCATTAGCAACATTGGTGCTGGAGGTGATGTGAGCCCAAGCCGGGAAACCAATCAACGCGCTAGCGCCGATTATTCCTGCGAAACCTGTGAGTTGTTTCATCCAACTAGGTAAATTTTGATTTTTCATTGCGCTTGCATTTCCTTAGGAGATAAAACAGTGAACATGAATTGTTATGTTAGCCAAATCTCGACAAAAGGCAAGGTTGCCAGAGGCTAAGGTAGAGAGAAAATTCTCTTGCATCCCCGATCGAACAAAACTTCCTTACTATAACGCAAGCTGAGAAATCGGGCATCAACCGCTAAATCTGTAACTCAAAACCTCAATCACCGAACCAGTTTGGGGTAAGTCAGCAGATTTGATCGAAATCGTGTCATTATTCAATCGGCGCACCGGCGTACCATCCATCAGCGCCAAGAATTCATCTAGCGGCACCAAATCGCACGCAGCAGCATCGGCGGCTTGCGTTTTGAAATGTGTCGGAATCACCATCTTCGGTTTGAGAAGTTGCAAAGTTTGCTTCGCTTCCGCCGGAGTGTAAGCTTTGGGCCCGCCGCCCACGGGAATCAGCACTACATCGGGCCGCCCGATCAAAATTTGTTCTTCAATGCCGATCGGGCCAGCAACTCCGCCCAAGTGTAAAATCTTAACGCCCGCTTGCTGCCACAGCCAAGCCACATTGACCCCAAATCGCCTTCCTCCCTCACGGTCTTTTTGCGTCCGAATCCCTTGAATCCGCAGCCCGTTAGACCTGTAAGACCCAGGCTCGTACAAAAGGCCGGGATTGCCGGCAAATCCGTCGATCGCCCCTTCATCGAGCAACCGGCTGCTAATCAGAATCAAATCTGTTGGCACTTTAGGAGAACGATAGCCTGCCGTACAGCCCAGGGGGCGAAAAGGATTCACCAGCACCCTCGCACCGCCTCCGGTGAACAAAAAGCAAGTGTGGCCCAACCACTGAACCGACAAAGAATCAGCAGTTTGAGCTTGATAGCTTTCCCATCCAGATGGTAAACCAGTTGCTAAAGCTGCTAGCAAACCCGTCTGTGCGTAACGTATTAATTGTCGCCGTTTCATCTTGTGGTTGGGGTTGTCGGGTGTTGGTCGTTTGTTGTTATACCACAAAACACCGTCAGTCGATTTTAGATTTTAGATTTTAGATTTTAGATTTACTTGCAGCATTGAATCTGGAATCTCGAACAGGAGTCTAAAATTTGGGGTTCACCACGACAGGAGTGGGGGGCTTGTCTCCTTTTTGAGGCGGTTCAGGTGCGAAAATGTGTACCCTACTCTCACCGTAAGGTGCTATGAGAGCGAACCCTACAAATTCATAGAAATTCAACTAAAGTCTTTCCAAGAAATTTCGCAATAATTGCTTTCCCGAAGTCGTCAAAATACTTTCCGGGTGAAACTGTACACCTTCAATGTGCGGATATTCCCGATGCCGCACGCCCATAATAGTTCCGTCTTCAACCCAAGCCGTAATTTCCAAAACTTCTGGACAACTCTGCTTTTCAATTACTAAACTGTGATAGCGAGTTGCAATCATCGGCGATTCCACGCCATGAAAAACTCCGGTGCCTGCGTGTTCTACCTGAGAAGTTTTGCCGTGCATCAACACGGGTGCAGAAACAATTTTGCCGCCGAATACTTGACCGATACTTTGATGTCCGAGGCACACGCCTAAAATTGGTAGAGTCGGGCCTAATTCTTTGATTAATTCCAGAGAAATTCCCGCATCTTCCGGTCGCCCAGGGCCTGGAGAAATTACCACTGCTGCCGGCTGCAATCGGCGAATTTCTGCTAAGGAAATTTGGTCGTTGCGGTAGACTTGCACTTCGCTTGCTACCGGCAACTCAGCACCCAGTTCTCCTAGATACTGTACCAAATTGTATGTAAAACTGTCGTAGTTATCGATGACTATAATCACGGGTTAAGTTAGATTTTAGGTTTTAGATTTTAGATTTTAGGTTAACTCGCTCCCTGAAAGCAAGGGTTTCAAGATTTTAGATAGATGCCGAAGATAAAAATAGCTGCAATATAGACGAATAAAACTAAAAATCTCAAATTGGTCATCTAAAACCTAAAATTTTCTAGACCCAATAAGTTACTAACGGGCGATCGCAATTTGAACGACTGCCCACAAAGGAGGAAGCAGAAGTGCAGCACCAACGATGATCGCAGCCATTGCCGATACCAGAACTGCTCCGGCAGCGCAGTCTTTGGCAATTCTGGCTAGTTCGTGATAAGATTGCCCGACTGTCAAGTCTACCACCGATTCGATCGCCGTATTCAACAGTTCCATTGCTAAAACTATGCCAATGGTGACGCCGACCACAGATATTTCTACAGGTTTCAAGTGCAAAAATAGCCCGAGTCCGATCGCCAAAGTGCCAATAACAGTGTGAATCCGAAAATTTCGCTGAGTTTCAAAAGCATAAGTCAGACCTCCCCAAGCGTATCTAAAACTCGTAGCTAAGCTAGATGCGATTTTCCAGGACAAATCTCGGTTGTATTTCAAGGCTTTTGTAGACTCGTGGACTGTCGGGCTGGAAGAGTCTTGAGGCATGGGCAGAAACTGTGCGATTTTTGATGAAATTGACGGTCTATCTATTGTCATAAATAACCAACTTTAAGTTACAGAGATGAATGAAAGCTAGACTTTTTAAATTGACTTAATCAAGTCTAGGTAACTTTCCTAAGTTTTTACTAAAGTTTTGGTTTAATTTCAGAAAGTTATGTTGGGCTTGACATGATTTGTTAAGTAACCATCAACTTCAGTTATGCTGTTTGGATCGCAAGACCGATCGCGCGCAGCAATGTTTCTTGTCGATCGAGCATTTGAGTCAGACTTTCTTCATCCGGGTGATCCCAGCCCAAAAGATGTAGAAAACCGTGGGCTGCCAGCCAAGCTAGTTCGGTCTTCAGGGAATGTCCTTGCTGCTGGGCTTGTCGGTTAGCTGTATCGATCGAGATGACGATATCACCCAAGTATAAAGGTTCAGATGACTGCATTTCCTCTAGTTGAGGACAGTCTACCTCTAAAGCTGCGAAAGCTAGTACATCGGTCGATCGATCTAGCTGGCGGTACTGGAGGTTGAGGGCTTGCATTTCGGGATCTGCGGTTAAACGCAGACTGACTTCGTAGCCCGGGGCAACTGGTACATCCGCCGCCTGGTTTTCTAGCCAAAGGCTAAACCAATGTTCCCAGGTTTCGGCTGAAATCTCCCCGCTGGCTGCACTCTCAGGGAGGCTGGAAGCGTCGGCTGACTGCTGGGCGAGCCCGTAACAGTCTTCGACGTTCACCTCTATTAACATTTTTTCGCTCTCCTGTCAAGGGATATATTCAATTTTTTTTACAAATTCCAATTCCGCGATCGAGCGGCAGGGGATTTTGCTGTTGCTGGAAAGATACAGTAATCTGTTAGAGATTGCAACAGGCAGGCAGAACAATCAGCTTAAGTCCCTATTTTTGAAAAATGAAAATAGAGCTCGAAATGAGAGGCTGATTGTTGGCATCCCCGATTAAGAATTGAAATAGCGATCGAGAAAAGCCAAACCGACGAGTACGCCTAAAAGTCCGATCGCTGTCAAGGCAAAATGAAACAGAGAAGTCGCCCGCTTGCGAACCATGTTCCGCATCGCCAGCTTGACATAACTCGGTGGAGGTGCATTGTTTGTCGGTGCAGCCGGGGTTTCGGCGGACTCTTCCGAGGCGGGAATGGCTGAGGGAGGTTGAGTCATAGTGGTTAGTTTAGAAGGTTAACAGAGGCCCTGCTGAGGACAGGCTCGCCCCGATAGTAACAAATATGTAACGTTTTGTGTAGCTGTTTTTAGTTTTTCGATCGCTGCGGGCCCCTTGAACGGGGATTATACCAACAGATTAATGTGCGATCGGGCTGATTATCACTTCGATATTTTATTTTCATCTTCAGATACACGAGGATAAATTAAATTCCCGATCCGCGTTCCTCAGCGGTTTAACAAAAATTTTTAAATTGTCAAGTCGCTTTTTAAAGCGACACACACGTGAGTTAACGCAAATGAGTGTCGCCTGTAAAAGGGACTGTTAAGCAACCGCGACAGGCAGTTATTCATAGATATAGCCACGGAAAAACAGAAACAAATTTTTCCGGGTAAAAACTAGCCCAAAAAGTTAAATTGCTCTGACAAAAACATGGAAATTTCCACCTTTGAAATCCTCACAAAACCGATCGCACCTCCGATTGGTGGCCTTGAGGCTGTTGCTCGCCGAGTCGTTCAGGGATACTTTCTCACCATCTCCAATCTCGAAGCGATCGACTTGCGATATCGGATTGAGTTTACCGTTAGCTTACCCGTGCCTGCAGATCCTAATAAAATTTTGCTCAACAACGCTTTCTTAGTTGTTGATGTTGAAGGCATTAACACCCCTGTACCTCTGACTCAGCAGCCGGGAAAACCTAAGGTATATCGAGGATTTTTCACAATACCCGCTCACAAAACTGCATCTGTTGAATTGTTGCCAATTCTGCCAGGAAGTTTGACCCCTGGTTTGTTAGAAGTGCGCGGATATGTCTCCTTGTTTTTGCCGCCGCGCCGAAGCTTTCCGATCCCTGTACCGCAAAGCGAAAAACCAGTCAAGGTATTATTGAATCCCGAAATTCGCGGTACTTTTTTGCCGAATGAGTTCTCGCCACTAGCAGCTAAGGCTCCACTAGACTTCGATCAAATTAATTACACTTTAGCGATCGCCAGTGGAAAAGCCTTGAACGAGATTCCTCCTGAACCTGGCAAACCAATCATCATCGATTTGCCAATTGTTGCACCGATTTTAGAAGAGTTGCGCAACGGTACTTTGGACTTGCCTAGTTTGGATGCTGACAATTCAGAAAAAGCTCAAATGCTAGTGCAACTGCTGGCCCAAATCGATACCAACGATGTCAATTTGAAAGAGCTAAATACAGTGATGGACAAATTTGATATTCCTGTCAGAATGTCTCGCAGCTAGCACGGTTAAAGGGTAATCAAACGTATGGGGGGCATTGCCCCCCATACGTTTGATTACCCTTAATTAGACCCACTTATACACTCACTGAGCTTTATTCAAATGTCGAACTCGTTTAAATTTCAGCCTGTTTCTTTTAGTTGGGTAGCTGTTCACCCGCAGCCAAAAGGTATTGTTCAATTTATTGGTGGAACTTTTTTTGGTAGTTTGCCAACTTTGTTTTATCGATATTTTTTACAGCAGTTGTTTGAAGAAGGTTATACCGTAGTTGCTTTGCCGTTTAGATTTACTTTTCGTCACTGGCCGATCGCTATTGGGTTATTAAAAGAGCAGGAGATTCTGAGAACAGAACTGACCAAAATTGCTCAAAGATTAGGCTATGAAAGCGAAATTTATCAAGAACCATCGAGTTATTTTTGGGTTGGTCACAGTCTGGGATGCAAGTACATTGCTCTTTTAGAATTTTTAAGCGACGATCGGTATCCAAATATTGTGGATAAATTCTGCGATCGCCTTGACGGCGAACAGATTCACAGCTTAATCGAAAATCTGGGCATCGACAGACCTTCCATTAAAGACCAGCCCTCCTTATTAATTGCTCCTGATATCAGCAATACAGAAAGCGCTATTCCAGTGCGATCGCTAGCACAATTGTTAGACAAATTGCGCTTAGGAGTGCTACCAACCAGAGAACAAACTAAATGCTTTATTGCTAATAGTTCTTTGTTTAATTTGACTGCAATAATTTCTTTCGAGCGAGATGATATTGCTGGTTCTAGCAATGATATTAATAAAAGTCCAGAACAACAAAAAATGAGCGATGTACTTTGGCTCATACAACAGCTAAGTAATAGACAAGTGCCTTTATTGAGCCAGGAAATAGAAGGCAAACATTTAGAGCCGATTGGTATCAAAATCGGTAATTATATTGTTGACCTCAATCCTTGGGATAAATTCATCAAACCTCTGAAAAGCCGATTTCTTGAATATTGGTCTGTTCATTTTTTGGATGCTTTGAAAAAGCGGTTAGACCCTTAACTATCAGTTGTTATTTGCGATCGCCCTTTCAACCCTCTCTCCTCCAACAAAACATCCGCCCAAGCAGCATCAGTTTCGGACAGTGCAGTTACGGGTGCGGCGGTGTAATCTATTCTAAAGTCATAGGCGGCGCGATCGTAAACCCCATTTAATAACGCTTGTAAATCTACACTTGGTTCCGCATCACCAGCGCGCAAAGGCAAGGGAAACTGAGGAATCATATCAGGTAAATTGAAAAGGTACAAATCTGCCAAAGGCCTTTGATTTCCCCGACTCACTAAAATTCGATAACTTGCGTCAATATCGTTATCAAAAACTAACATGGGTTGGTAACTTCGCAGCAAGTCAATCTCAACCAGATGAGTGCGACTGCCAAACACCTTTTCTCGCTTTGCTTCATACATTTCTCGCCCTTTGCCAGGGCGCTTATTGGCTGGTGACAGCAATTCAATCACTGTCACAACTTCCCTAGTTGCTGTATCTCGTACCTCTAAATATGCTTCCCTAAATTCCACAGGTACTGGCAGTCTTACTTTCAAAGCTGTCACAGGCGGTGCGGCAACTGCAACATTAGAAGAAGTAGGGTTGGTTGGACTAGGAGAACGCTGCACAGTGACATCAAGAATCCCAACTAATAGGGAATTGTCCCCGCTAATCTCATAAACTCTTTTTTCAATATCGACGATATATTTTGGCAGCAACTGCGGCACTAATGATTCAAAAATACTACTAATTAGCAAGTGATGTACTTGAGGCCACAATTCAGGACTTTCTAAATAAGGATTCATCCCGGGAAACGGATTACTCATTAATTTAACTCCTGTTAATTTACCTACTTCTATTATCCCCTTAACGCTCTGTCCCGCAACAGAGAATCGGCCCAAACAGCATCCGTTTCTGACAGCAGGGGCACTGCATCCGCTGTATAATCAATTTCAAAATCATAACCTGCGCGATCGTATACTTGATTAATCAGCGACTGTAAATCCAGAACAGGCTCTACATCTTCGGGACGCAAAGGCAAGGGAAATGCAGGAATTGTATCGGGAAGGTTAAATAAGTATAAATCTGCGATCGGGCGTTGATTGCTGCGGCTGACTAAAACGCGGCAGTCGCTTTTATGGGAATGTCCGAAAACTGGCAAAGGTTCCCCACCCCGCAACAAGTCTATTTCGACTAAGTGGGTACTGCTATCAAATATTTTATTTCGCTTATTGTCATACTTTTCTCGACCTTCCCCCCGGCGTTTATTTGCAGGCGAAAGCACTTCAAGAACGGTGACAACTTCCTTGGTTGCCATATCGATTACTTCTAAATATCCTTCCCTAAATTCTTCCGACACTGGGATTCTCACTTTTAAAGGCTGCACAGTTCGGGAAGCGACGGCGACACCATTAGATGCGATCGCACTTGCGGGACGGCGTTTCTGTTGGATAGAGACCTCAGGAATCGCTACTAATAGAGAATTTTCACCTTTGATTTCGTAAATTCGCTTTTTAATAGCGACGCGGTATTTAGGGCGCAATTGCGGAGTTAACGACTCCTTAATCACACTAATCAGTAAATGATGGACTTCTTGCCAAAAATCAGGATGTTCTAAATAAGGATTCATCCCCGGAAAAGGATTAGGCATGAGCGTACTTCCCGTTTACCACTACTATTTTAGCCGATCGCTTAGAAAAACGCAGACAATATCAAACTATCATCTGCGTTAATCCGCGTGCATCTGCGATTAAAAGCCCCTAAAAATCCCCGTAACTGCTAATCGCCGCCTGCAACCTCCCAATCACTTCATCAACCGAAATCGCCCCCAACTCCCCAGAAGCCCGAGTCCGAATATTCAAACTATTCGCCTCAACCTCCTTCGCACCCACAACACCCATCACCGGAATTTTATCCTTCTCAGCATTGCGAATTAACTTGCCCAAACGCTCGCTATTCTCATCAGCTTCCGCGCGCATTCCTAGCGCCTTCATCTTCGCCGCCACTTCCTTCGCAAACGGCAAAAATTCGGCGCTGACAGGCAACAAACGCACCTGAATCGGCGCTAACCACAGCGGAAAATCGCCCGCATACTGCTCGATCAAAATCCCGATCAAGCGTTCCAAAGAACCGAAAGGAGCGCGGTGAATCATCACCGGACGCTTGCGAGTACCGTCTTCAGCGACATATTCCAAATCAAAACGTTCTGGCAAATTGTAATCTACCTGAACAGTTCCTAATTGCCATTCTCTATCCAAGACATCTTGGAAAATGAAATCGAGTTTCGGCCCGTAAAAAGCGGCCTCCCCAATTCCTTCAAAATAATTCATGCCCAAAGTTTCCACCGCGCGGCGGATTGCACCTTGAGCTTTTTCCCAAGCTTCATCGGAACCGATGTATTTCTCTAAATTGTTCGGATCGCGGAAACTCAAACGCGCCTTAAAGTTTTTCAGTTGCAGACTCTTGAAGACTGACAGAATCAAATCCACCACATTCAAGAATTCAGCATCCAACTGTTCCGGCGTGACAAATAAGTGGGAATCATCCACCGTAAAGCCGCGCACCCGCGTTAAACCGCCCAATTCTCCCGATTGTTCGTAGCGGTAAACTGTGCCGAATTCCGCTAAGCGCATCGGCAGTTCGCGATAGGAACGCAATTCACTTTTGTAAATTTGAATGTGAAAAGGGCAGTTCATGGGTTTCATCACAAAACCCTGTTCGTTTGCAGCAGCTTCCTCATCTTCTGCCATCAGCGGAAACATATCTTCTTTGTATTTCTGCCAGTGGCCGGAAATTTTGAACAAATCGACTCTAGCGATGTGCGGAGTCACTACTTGCAAATAGCCGCGCTTGATTTGTTCTTGTTTCAAGTAATCTTCTAAAATACTTCTCAAAACAGTGCCTTTCGGGGTCCACAAAGGCAAACCCGGGCCCACCGGATCGGCAAAAATAAATAAGCCTAATTCTTTGCCAAGTTTGCGGTGATCGCGCCTTAATGCTTCTTCTTTGCGGTGTTTGTATGCTGCTAGCTGTTCGGGAGTTTCCCAAGCTGTGCCGTAAATTCGCTGCAACTGAGCTTTAGTTTCGTCGCCGCGCCAGTAAGCGCCTGCTAGGCTTTCTAGCTCGATCGCCTTTGGATTCAACTCACTGGTATTATCCAAGTGAGGCCCCGCGCACAAATCCCACCATTCCTCACCCAAATGGTAAAGAGTAATCGGTTCGATCAAACCTGCCAAAATTTCTAATTTGTAAGGTTCGTTAATCTCCTTAATTCTGCGTTCCGCTTCTTCGCGGCTGACTTCTTCGCGAGTGACAGGCAATTTGCGGTTGATGATTTTGATCATCTCTTTTTTAATGGCTTTTAAATCCTGTTCCGTAAAAGGTTCGGGAGTGTCAAAGTCATAATAGAAACCGTTTTCAATCCAAGGGCCGATAGTCACTTGCGCCTTGGGAAATAACTTCTGCACCGCCATCGCCATAACGTGGGAGGTGGTGTGGCGAATTTTTTTTAGTGCCTCCGACTCACTCGTGCGGGGCAACTCAATCTTAACGGACTCTTCTGGAGCGGACATGGACTCTGAGCTAGACATCGGCTGAATTAGCAATTAATTTAGTTGCAGTTGCTTCTATCTTACTCAGATTGGGACAGCAAGCGCCGACTTCCGGCTGGGGGACACTCCGGGAAATTACAGCAACGGCCCGTCAATCGATTTTAGATTTTAGATTTTAGATTTTAGATTTTAGATTGACCCCACGGATGAATCCGGGGGCTTGTATCCTGGATGCTTGATTGTCAGGGTTGCGACGTTTAGTGCGGGACGCACTCCGACTCTCAGAAACCGGGTTATTTAAAGTATTGCCTGAAAAAACCCGGTTTCTCATCACCCGTGAGCTCGCGAACTAATTTGGGAGAATTTGGGGATTTTGACTCAAAAATCGCTGCTGGCACAGTTAAATTTATTCACACCCACCTGGTAATTGTTATTAAGTTATTGAATTATTGTTAAAAATATGTTACAATTTGTAAAGACCGTCTAAGACTATAATAGATAAATAACCCAATTTTAATCCATGCTTAATTCCAATTTGCCCGAGCCAGAATTGCTCAAAGCGTTACTGGAACCGCTGTTAGAGGATTTCAATTACTGGTTCGACCGATCGACCAACCTCTTAGAAACTGAGGAAATTCCCTTTCTCAGGGGCGAAGATCAATCGGACTTGCTGGCGCGAGTCAAACAGGCTCAGCAAGAAGTAGGCGCAGCTAAAGCTCTATTTCAAGCAACCGGAGGTCAAGTTGCAATTGAAACGGCAGCCCTGATGCCGTGGCACAGACTGCTCGCCGAATGCTGGCAAGTATCGGCGCGCTTTCGCTCATTGCAGTCGCCTCCCCCTGCAAAATAAAAAGGCGAGTTCAAGTTAAACTTGCAGTCAAATCCCAAACATGAGGAAATGTCGCGGCCGACTTGACAACCTCAAACAGATTTCCAGTTAATAAGTTATTACTTGCTGAAACACATTTGTAAATTGCTGTGTGGCTGTTTAGCCCGGAGGAGAAAATAATGTTGCACCTGCTTTATATTTTAGCTTTTACCGTTCTTGCCTTTCTGGCAGTCGGTAACTTAATCCGCAGTCTAGTCACCGTAGGTATGGAATCCCAGCGCCCTCAACAATTCAGGGCAAATAATCGCTACCCATCCTATCCTCGCTCTCAAGCTGTACCCCATCCAGAACTTTTAGACGAATACGGAAACATTGTTAACGAGCCCCTGTTAGTGATGCGTTCGCTGACTGTCCAAGACGCCCGCGAACAATTAGATGCTCTCTACAAATCATCTCCCGGCGGCAGCGACGAAGGGGGAGAACTAGCCTGAGCGACCACAGCCACAGCATTTATACTCACGGGGGAACTGCTCAAAAAATACAGGACTTATACCCTCGGTCTCAGAAACCCGGTTTATTCATAGATTTTTGGTAAAAACCGGGTTTCTTGGGATAAGTCCTCAAAACAATTGGTCGTTAGTTTTTAACTAATGACCAATTACTTGTACTTTTTTAAAGTTTAATTGCCGAGTATCGAGATCGATCGCCGAAAGGCGATATTTATGGCACTGATATGAAATAGCTGAAGAATAGTATAATGCAAGAGATACGCTTGCGGTGCCTGACAAGTCTCAATGGTGGGAGCGCTAACGCCCGAACCCAGGTCTGAATAGATAAGTTAGCGTCAAAACCAAGACTTTAAAATAGGTGTTTATACAGCACTTTTCTGGTATGTGAAGTACAAAGAAATCAGTTTGGAGTAGGGGCGGTTGCTGTGAGTGCCTGCCCTGCCAAAAGGGTTTAACACCTGTGTACTCTCCCTACCTAAAATCTGCTGTAAGTGACTTTGGATGATATCAAAGTCTTGGAGGAATACCTCCGCTTAGATTCGTCTAAGTGCTATTGGTAGCATGATATGACTTAAACAGTCGTGTTATGACGCATAAATGTATCAGATACTGAAAAGGGATCGATCTAAACCTCCTATCGATCCTGTTTTATCATCGGCAAAAATGCACGTTTAAGGCTAGATGATCGTCCCTATTTCGCTACTGGCAGAACTTCTGCAAGCTTTGCCCCAACTGCGGGCACAAATTTATTTCAAATCTTCCATGACAGCCCTGTCTCACGCGATGGAAGACTTGGTTTTGGCGGGTTCCGACGAACCGCTAGTCATTGCAAGCTTTCAGCGAGAGCGCTTCTACCGCCAGGAAGCTCACCGTTACCGGCGAATTGCCTCACGCTCCTCTCAGGTATACGTGCTGGCAGCACCGGAAACAGACTTTAAAAATGCTTCGGAGTGTCACGAAACTGTGGCGTTTGCACCGGAAGACGGATTAAGTAAAGAGTGGCACTTAGTGGTGCTGGGGCAACAATACTCAACTTGCCTGATTTGTCAAGAAAAAATTGTGCCGGTCGAAAACCAAGACGAGCGCGGGCCGCTGTTGATGGATCAAGCTCGCAGATTTGAAGGAATATGGACGTTCGACCGCCAGGTAAGCTCCAAAGCTGCCGCATTGTTGCTCGATAGAATTGTCCAATATCGCCCGGAATTGGCCGAAAAGATCGATCGAGCGCGAACTACTTACAATCTGATCGAAACACCGAAAAAAACGAGGAAATCCGCTGCCTCCAAAGCCGCCAAACCCGACATAAGTGCGGCAAAAAACTCAAAAATTCCCAATCCCCAATTGAGCGACGCTTTTACCGAACGCTTAGTAACCTACTTGCAAGCAGGCCAGCACAAACTGCTCAAAGCATACAGCGCCATCGCCGCTCAGGAACGCAAAGAACGCCTCGTAAACTTAATTACCACGGCAATGCGGCAGTCTCTCAACCCGCAAGAAATCGTCGAAGTCGCAGTGCAAGAACTGGGAACTGCCCTGTCGGCAAGCCGCTGTTTGATTTATCGGTGCAAAGCCACAGATGTGGCGGTCAAAATCGATCGCGAGTTTTTGGGGTCGGGCGCTAGTTCCCTGCTGGATCAGACTTGGCTGTTGCAGGAAAATCAAATATGGAGCGACGCGGTGGCGCGGCAAGAGCGAGTTTACATCCAAGACACAGCACAACACCCGCTGATTGTCAATACAAAATTCCTGGAAAAAACTGTAAAAAATTGGCAAATTGTCTCTTGGTTAATGGTGCCAGTGCTTTATCAGGGGCGGGTTTTGGGAATGGTGGAAATGCACCAGTGCCGATCGGTTTTACCTTGGGAAGAAGACGAAATTGCTTTAGTAGAGGCGATCGCCACCCAACTCGGAGCAGCCTTAATTCAAGCAGAAACCTACGCTCATTTAGAAGAGCTCAACCAACAATTAGAAGCATTAGACCGCACTCGCAGCAATCTAATTGCCATCACCGGACACGAACTTCGCACTCCACTTTCTACGATTCAAGTTTGTTTGGAAAGTTTGAGTTCCGAACCGGATATGCCCGCAGAGTTGCGGCAAATCATGTTAGAAACTGCCCTCGGCGATGCCGATCGAATGCGGAAACTCGTGCAGGATTTCTTAACTCTTTCTCACTTAGAAAGCGGGCGAGTTAAATGGAATGTAGAATCGCTGACGCTGCAAGAATGCGTTGATTTGGCCCTCAGCAGCGTGCGATCGCGCACGGTCGATCAAGAGTTACCGGAAATTATCGCCGAGGTGTCCGCAGAATTGCCTTTAGTGCAAGCTGACGGAGAGTGGTTGGTGGAGGTTCTCTCCAAACTGCTAGACAACGCTTGCAAATTTACGACACCCCAGGGAAGCGTGACTGTTAAAGCTCAATGTAACGGTTCTCGGATGGTGGAAGTGCTCGTAGCCGATACGGGGAGGGGAATAGAGGCGAACAGTTTAAAAGTAGTGTTCGATCGATTTTATCAAGAAGAAGGAGCTTTGCGGCGCAGTACCGGCGGTACGGGTTTGGGATTAGCAATTTGCAAGCAGATTGTTGCCGGCTGGGGCGGTAAAATTTGGGTAGATTCGGCAGGAAAAGACCGAGGAAGTGAATTTCACTTTACTATTCCCACTGTTTAGACTCAATTGATAAATGCTAATTAATAACTAATTATTGATAAGTGGTGACTGAAAACTACCCCTCGGTGTACCCTCAATCGGAATACCGATCGCCAACTCTGTTCCACCTTCTAACGATGGCCAATATCCCCAAATTACCCAAGGTTTTGTAGTTACGATCCGAACCCTAATCAACATTTTCAATCCCTTACCTTTGCCTGCTTTAGTTATAAAAAACTGAAAAAATCGGGTTTCTGAGCCTCGGATCGCGCAAATCTCGATCGAGTTAATCGATCGGACGATACAGGATAGCACATAAAAGTTTTTACGGCAGAACCCGCCTCCGCTGCCACACCCCGTCTCACCCTCAACCTTCACCCTTTGAGATAAGCCTTAAAGGTGATGTGGCTACGCGGTGTTCAGCTTTAGGATCGAAAGTATTGAAGCAGATTCAGGATTCGCTTGCCGTCTTAAACCCGGTTTGGCGACAGAATAGCTAGGGAGGCTGCCGAAAATTAATATCAGTTTAAACAAAGAATCCAACTGTAGGTAAGCTGCAAACCCCGATAGTAATCAGTCATGCCGAATCTAAAATCTAAAATGGTATAAGTCTCCTGTACACAAGTCCTGAGATGGTGAAAGTCGATCGAATCTGTTGATGCACTGCCACCGCCAGTGTTGATTCGTGAAAAGTTTAGGATGCAAATGTTTCGCCCGGAAAAACTTTTTTCCAATAAGAATACTCAAACCAAAAGGTTAGGAAAATCGATTATGTCACCTAAAACCCAGATGAAATCTACCCAAGCTATCGCCAACAAGCCACAACTGCAATTAGGTTCTCAAGGTAAAGCGGTATTGGAACTCGAACAACTGCTAACGAAGTTGCGCGTTTACCGACAGCCTGCTAAAGGAATTTTCAACAAAGGAGTTGAATTTTCTGTAAAACTGTTTCAGTTTCGGGTTTTCTTGTCGCCTGACGGCATTGTCGGACCGCTCACTTGGCAGGCGCTTTATAGTGAATCTCCAGTGAATATGCCGGTAGTTAGATTCGGCAGTTCTGGAAAAGCAGTCGCTACTGTTCAGGAAGTTCTCAAGATTTCCAAGCACTATAACGGTAAAGTTGATGGCGAGTTTTCTACTTTGACCGAGAAAGCTGTTCGCGCATTTCAAAAAAGCTTTGGGATTGAGGCTGACGGGATTGTCGATCGAGAAACTTGGACTGCTTTGAGTCAAATTCCTCGCGGCTATGACCCTAATAGGTTCTTGACTTAAGGTTGACTCGGTAAATTGTTCGATCGTGTTTGGGGGGAATCGGGAAATTTGGGATGCTTCGGGTGCGTCACAAGCAGCCGAAGCCTTGCTGTTTTTTTTTTCGCGATTCGTGCTTCTGAATTCTGTTTTATAACTTTGGTGTAAATTACCAATTATCAATTATTAATTACTAATTATCAATTATCAGAAAAGATCGATCGCGCAAAAACTGTTAACTTTCCTTACAATTTCGACAGCCGTGTCGCGTCAGGATGATACGATGCCGTAAAAATCCTTTGGATATGTTTATGGCAGAAGAACTCACTGGACAACCCCCTCTTTTCGGCGGCAGCACCGGCGGCTTGCTGACCAAGGCGCTAGTTGAAGAGAAGTACGCGATCACTTGGACTAGCCCCAAGGAACAGGTGTTTGAAATGCCGAGTGGCGGCGCTGCGATTATGCGTCAAGGCGACAACTTGCTGCATCTTCCCCGGAAGGAGCAGTGCATCGCTTTGGGCGGCCAGCAACTGCGGGCAAAATTCAAAATCACGAACTACAAAATTTACCGCGTCTTTCCCGACGGTTCTACTGAGTACCTGCATCCCAAGGATGGCGTGTTCCCTGAGAAGGTGAACGAAGGTCGTCCCTACAACGGTAAGATTGACCGCAATATTGGCAGCAATCCCAATCCGATTAAGGTCAAGTTCACCGGTAAGAAAACTTTCGATCCTTAGACAATGACTGCATGGCTGAGCAAAATATAGGTAATATTCCTTGTAAGGCTCAGCTTGTAAACTTGTTTTTGCAGTAGTATTTGGGCGCGGGAGGCTAAGCCCGCAGCGCCCAAATACTACTGCAAACTTCTAATCTTATTCAAAGTTAATCGTTAAATTAAAAATGAATGTCGCAATCAGGCGAGCGCAGCCTTCTGATATCGATGTTTGCGCTCGCATTACTTATGAAGCTTTTAAAGATATTTCCGATCGCCACCTATTCCCTACAGATTTTCCGACGTTGGAGTTTGCAACTGAAATTATAGAGCTTCTGATCGAAAGTCCGTTGTTTTTTGACATAGTAGCCGAGAGTTCCGGTGCCGTTGTCGGCTGCGGATTTATGGACAAACGCAACCCGATTCGCGGTATCGGGCCCGTCAGTGTCGATCGCGCTTTTCAAGGCCGCGGCACGGGACGGGAAATCATGAAAGCTTTGCTGGAAGGGGGACGGGATGCTGTGGGCATCCGTTTGGTTCATGAATCTTTTAATATGGCGTCGCTGTCGCTGTACGCTTCTTTGGGTTTTGAGGTGAAGGAACCTTTCGTATTAATGGAAGGGAAGTTTCGCAGCCAGCCGCAGCATGGGTTTGAGGTGCGGCCGATGACAAGTGAGGATGTTGCTGAATGTGCGGCTTTGTGCGAAAAACTGTGTGGGTGCGATCGAACTTCGGAGATTGAATACGCCCTGAATGACTTTTCTCCCTTCGTTGCTTGCAAACAAGGTCGGATTGTGGCTTATACTTGTGCGGTGTCTGCTTTGGGCCACAGCGTCGCGGAAACTGAAGCGGATATGCAGGCTTTGCTCTTGGGGGCTGCTGCGTACAGTTCCGATCGACTCCTTGCTTTTCACTTGCCGCTGAGGTACGCAAATTTGTTTCGCTGGTGCTTGCAAGAGGGGCTGCGCGCCCTCAAGCCGATGGCGGTGATGGCAGTTGGCGAGTATCGGTCGCCAGAGGGATGTTGGTTGCCGTCTTTTGTTTATTGATTGTATAGCGAAGTTAGTATATGATATTCCCCGATTTCTCACAATTTTCGGAACTGGCGAAACAAGGCAATTTTGTACCCGTGTATCAAGAATGGGTTGCTGATTTGGATACGCCCGTGTCTGCGTGGTATCGGGTTTGTGCGGGTCAACCTTACAGTTTTCTGCTGGAGTCGGTGGAAGGTGGGGAAAAACTCGGGCGTTATAGTTTCTTAGGGTGCGATCCGCTGTGGATTTTGGAGGCAAGGGGCGATCGTACAACTCAAGTTTACCGCGACGGCTCCGAAAAAGTATTTACGGGCGATCCGTTTGCGGCTTTAACTGAATGTTTGCAGTCTTACAAACCCGTCAAATTGCCGCAGTTACCGCCGGGAATTGGCGGGCTATTCGGTTTTTGGGGTTACGAATTAATTAAGTGGATAGAACCGCGAGTTCCCGTGCATCCAGCCAGCGAGAATGATTTGCCGGATGGGTTGTGGATGCAGGTTGATAATTTGCTGATTTTCGACCAGGTGAAGCGGAAAATTTGGGCGGTCGCCTATGCGGATTTGCGCGAGGTTGGCGTTGATTTGGCCGAGGCTTATCAGCAAGCGTGCGATCGGGTTGGCAAGCTAGTTCAGAAGCTGCAATCGCCGCTTTCCCAGCAATCTACTCTCATAGAATGGACACCTCCCAATAACGGGCAAGATGCCCGTTCCACAACCGGAAATACCGAATTGGCTTACACTAGCAATACTACCCGTGAAAAGTATTGTGCCAATGTTTTAAAGGCTAAGGATTATATCAAAGCGGGAGATATTTTTCAAGTAGTTATTTCCCAGCGTTTGGAATCTGAATACAGCGGCGATTCTTTTGCACTTTACCGCTCTTTGCGTCTGATTAATCCTTCTCCGTACATGGCTTATTTTCATTTCGGAGATTGGCAGATTATCGGTTCGAGTCCCGAGATTATGGTGAAGGCGGAAAACACTGCTGATGGCAAAAAGATAGCAACTTTGCGACCCATCGCCGGCACTCGCCGCCGGGGTAAAACTCCTAAAGAAGATGATGCTTTGGCGGCTGAATTGCTGCAAGATCCGAAGGAAATTGCGGAACACGTCATGTTAGTTGATTTGGGCAGGAACGATTTAGGCAGAGTTTGCCGAAACGGTACTGTAAAAGTTGACGAATTAATGGAAATTGAGCGTTATTCTCACGTCATGCACATTGTGAGCAATGTGGTGGGAGAATTGGCCCAGGATAAGACAGCTTGGGATTTGTTGAAAGCTGGTTTTCCTGCGGGTACGGTTAGCGGTGCTCCGAAGATTCGGGCGATGGAGATTGTGCACGAGTTGGAAGGTTGTCGCCGGGGGCCGTATTCTGGGGTTTACGGGTATTATGATTTTGAGGGACAATTGAATAGTGCGATCGCAATTCGGACTATGGTTGTTCGCTCTCAAGGAGGCGATAAACATTCGGTTTCTGTTCAAGCAGGTGCTGGTTTGGTGGCCGATTCTAACCCGGATATGGAGTACGAAGAAACGCTGAATAAAGCCCGGGGGATGTTGGAGGCAATTCGCTGTTTGAAATAGCGAGGCGGAGCCTCTGGAACTCTGTTACCAGGCTCTGCCTGGTAACAAGAAACGGGGAGAAACAGCAGTATTTATTGCATTATTGTCCAATTTACCTAAGCCCCTAATATTCGAGCGACCGAAACTGCAACATCAGGAAATGCCAGCGGATTAATATTACCCTGAGTCAGAGTTTCTCTCGATTGATATCCTTCATTGGTAGGCTCTCGAAATACTATTAATTCCATAGTTCGCAAATTGACAACCCAATACTCAGAAATGCCGGCTTCCGCGTAAATCTTGCTCTTGATTCCCAAGTCTTTGCTCAGAGTATGATCCGAGTATTCTATCAGCCAAAAGATGTTTTCTGGATAGGGATGATGTTCTCGGTAATCTTGTCCCAAACGTTGAATTACAGCGATATCGGGTTGTGGCTCGGAGTTGCTTGGCGGCAAGATAATCGGTTTACCTTGGCGGATTTTAGCCCGATCGCCCAGCAAATAAATTAGGTACTCTCCAGCCTCATTGCTAGAGTAAGCATGAGATTCTCCTTCGGGAGCTATTTCGATTATTTCTCCATCTATTAATTCAGCATTTCGCCCTTCCAGAATGCCGGCTGCAATGATGCGGTGGTAGTCTGCAACCGTCCATTTTACAGTCGTGACGCTCACGGCGATTACTCCTATGTTTTTATT
>JAICRN010000447.1 GCA_025937335.1 Microcoleus sp. TY_ISSM_2_bin.22 | reverse complement strand
TCCTGAGTCTTTTTTAGGCTGTCGCTGGGCGAGACTAATTCAATGACAAAATCGGGACAAAGCGGGATGAATTTTTCTCTTTGTTCGGGCGTCAAAGCTGACCAGCGGGATTTTTCTACCCAAGAAGCATCGGGAGATCGATCGGCGCCATTGGGTAGAGTAAATCCTGTGGATGAATCAAACACTTCGCCGAGTTGGGTTTGTTCGTTCCAAAGTCCAATCTGCAAGTTAAGTTTTGAGTTGCTTTTTCCTGTTTCTCCTCCGGTTGGCGGCATGACGATTAATTCTCCGTTGGCGTTGCGTTCTAATTTGAAATCAGGGTTTTCGGCGCATAGTTGATAGAACTGTTCGGAAGTTAGTTTAATTATGGAGTTGAGGTTTAAGGTTATGGCAGTCATGGTAATTTACCTGCTGTTTTTATGAAGTAGATACAATTAAGAATTAAAAATGGGATGATTTATGTTTAATTCTTGATTCTTAACTTCAAATTTTACGGTAACTGTTCAATTCTTTTAATGGCGTCTAGATAGGCACTCGTTCTCCCACCTTTTTTGTAAAGTTCTGCCGCTTTCTGAAAGTCGGCAATTGCCTTCGGTTTGTTTTTTTGATCAAGGTAGGCTAGAGCCCTGTTGTAGTAGGCGTCAGCAAAGCCGGGATTGGCTTCGATCGCCCGCGTGTAAGCCTGAATCGGAGAGATGCGTGTATCGGGAGTGCTGGCCATGGTCATGGCATTGCCGATATAGAAATGCAATTCCGGGGTGTTGTTGGGTTTGAAAGAGAGTGCTTTGTTGAAATCCTCGATCGCCTCCAAAGTAGATCCCTCATCTAAGTGCACCAGTCCTCGAAAATAAAAGGCCTCAGCGTCTTTTGGGTTGAGGGTGGATAGGGGAACTGCGGTGGGGCGAGAATTGTCTACTTTCAACTCAGATTTGTTGATTCCCGCCGCCGCCAGTTTCGCCATAAAAGTATTGATCGGAACTGCTGCATTAAATCCCGTTTTAATCGGGGCGACTTCGCCGGAGCTCGTTTGGGCGAAACCGAATTCGCCTTGTCCGTGCAAGCCGATGACTCGGCCGTCGGAGTCAAACACTGGGCCGCCGCTCATGCCGCTCCAAGTTACGGCCTGATACCGCAAAGTGTAACCTTCCGGGCGGTTGCCCGGGCGGCTGGTAACGAGTCCGGGAGAGAGTTCTGGTTCTCTTTCGGCGCCGAAAAGTCCGCCCGTAGCGGGATAGCCGTAAACGAAGATTTGAGTGCCGATGACGGCTAAATCGGAATCGGCGATCGTCGCGACTGGATATTCTTCTGGGCTTTCAAATTTGACTACGGCTAAATCCGCCTCTGTTTCGGCTGTTTGCAGCCCGGTGACAGAGGTTGCTTGATAGTTTTTGCCTGTGGAGGTGCGAACTGTGTATTTGAGATCTGGTTTTTCGACGACGTGGTTGACTGTTAAAACTGTGTAAGTTTTGCCGTTTTTGGCAATAATTACGCCGGAACCGTCTCCTAGGGAACTGTTAACTTGCACTGTCACCGGCCCGGCAATGCTGGCGACTTCTTGGGGAGTTTTGGCGATCGCACTTTGGCTGATGATTATGGTTAGGGCTGCCGTAGTTCCTGCTAGCAGGGTGGTTAAGGTGTCGTAACGGGAAAAATTTACGTTCATGGTAGTTGCTGATTATATTAATTACCATAGTTGGAAATTCAAACATCAAAATGAATAGCTTCATTTTGATGTTTGAACTCTTAAATGCTAAGTTTATTGCAACTGTTTGATTCTGTTGAGCGCGTCTTGATAGGCGCTGGTTCTGCCGCCTTGTTTGTAAAGTTCTGCTGCTTTTTGAAAGTCGGCAATTGCTTTCGGTTGGTTTTTGTTGTCCAGGTAAGCTAAAGCTCGGTTGTAGTAGGCGTCAGCAAAACCGGGATTGGCTTCGATCGCCCGCGTGTATGCTTGAATAGCGCTGGGCGCGCGGGTTGTCTCGATGCTGGCGATCAGAGTGCGGGCATTGCCAATGTTGAAGTACAATTCGGGAGTGTAGTTGGGCTTGAAAGTGAGTGCTTGGGTGAAATCATCGATCGCCCCCGAAGGATTGTCTTGATCTAACCGCGAAAGTCCTCGAAAATAGTAAGCTTGGGCGTCTTGCGGATTGGCCGTGGATACCGGGCCGATCGTTGCGGGAGTATTGTCTACTTTCAACTCGGATTTTTTTATTCCCGCCGCCACCAGCTTCGCGATAAATGTATTGATGGGAACTGCTGCGTTAAATCCGGTTTTAATTGGGGCGACTTCGCCGGAACTGGTTTGGGCGAAACCGAATTCCCCTTGTCCGTGTAAACCGATGACTCGGGCTTCTGAGTCAAAAACTGGGCCGCCACTCATACCACTCCAAGTTACGGCCTGATACCGCAAAGTGTAACCTTCCGGGCGGTTGCCCGGGCGGCTGGTAACGAGTCCGGGAGAGAGTTCTGGTTCTCGTTCAGCGCCGAAAAGTCCGCCCGTAGCGGGATAGCCGTAAACGAAGATTTGAGTGCCGATGACGGCTCGATCGGAATCGGCGATCGTCGCGACTGGATATTCTTCGGGACTTTCAAATTTGACGACGGCTAAATCCGGGTCTGTTTCGGCGGTTTGCAAACGGGTGACGGAGGTTGCTTGATAGTTTTTGCCTTTAGACGTGCGAACGGTGTATTTCACGTCTGCTTTTTCTACGACGTGGTTGACTGTTAAAACTGTGTAAGTTTTGCCGTTTTTGGCAATAATTACGCCAGAACCGTCTCCGAGGGAACTGTTAATTTGTACAGTCAGCGGCCCGGCTATGCTGGCGACTTCTTGGGGGGTTTTGGCGATCGCACTTTGGCTGATGACGATGGTTAAGGCTGCCGTAGTTCCTGCTAGCAGGGTGGTTAAGGTGTCGTAACGAGAAAAATTTATATTCATGGCTATTGCTAATTAGTAGTTGGGTAGCGGGATTTGGAGAAGAAAGGGCGATCGGCGGTTTGTGCTTTTTTCTGTTTAGTTTTATTACTGATTAGACGCAAAGGCGATCGGCTTTGTTCTTTAGTGATAATTTTACTCGCTTTTTTGTTCCGCGATTCGCTATTTCAATGTAGCGTGAGTACGCCGCACCTTACTTAACCTCAATGAATGCGGCCCAACTTACTTATTAAAACTAAACAATACATGACTCGAACTCGGTGGTTAGTTCTTCCTTAGTCATGGTTCCCCCTGCGACTCGCATGACTAAATCATATACTCGATCGTCGGTCAAATTCAGAGTGCAACCATTCACACGCAAAAAGGTATCTTTCACTGCAAAAGCAGTTCGTTTATTGCCGTCAATAAAGGGATGATTCATCGCTATGTGATAGAGATAGGCGGCTGCTTGTTCGCTAATCGTTGGATGCAAAAATTGACCGCCAAAAGTTGCTTGCGGTTGAGCCAAAGCCGACTATAACAAACCTTCGTCTCTGACGCCTGGAGTGCCACCAAACCTCTCTATCTGTCTGGCGTGGATACTTAAAACCATAGTTTTGCTGACAAAATTAGGAGTTGGCAAGGCGACGGTAAACCTCCTTTCTTTCGCGTTCTGAATCTAGATATGCCTGCCATGCTTTGGCTTCTAGTTTTTGTTGTTCTTCTTCAGTCTTTAAGGAACGGACAAATTCAAGCACTTTCAGCAGCACGGGTTCTGGTACTTGGTCGAGCTCTTGAAGAAGTTGGTCTTTTGCGGTCATATTTCCTCCTAGTTATTTTAGAACTATTTTATCCGAATTCATAAAAGTTTTGCAACCGAGAGATTGTACGCGAGCGTCTGTAGGGACACGGCCGTGCCGTGTCCTTATCCGGATTTTTTTTTAATTGATATTACAAGCATTTTACTACAGATTAAATAATTAACGGCTGTTCGATCGCACTTATAAATTTTGATGTTTTGTAACCCATTCAACGATCGCCTCAGTCAATCCGTCTAATGTATATTCTTTGGCTTCCACATCTAACTTACCCAATATTTTCTGACAGCTTTTGGAAGTTTCTGGGCCGATGGATGCGATGCAAACGCTTTCTAACCAATCCTTAGACAGGGACAATTCTGGGCTTTTTTGTAGGAGGTGACAAAAGTTATGTACGGTTTTGGAACTGGCAAATGTTATGATATTTACGGCTTGATTTTCCAGGGCGGATAGGGCGATCGGATCGATAGTTTCGGGACAGCAAGATTGGTAAGCTGGCACTTCTATTACTTGCGCTCCTTTGGCAGTGAATTCTTTAACTAAAACTTCTCGGCCGCCGCTTTCTACTCTCGGAAATAGGATTTTGCAGTTTTGCAAGTGATCGGGGAAGTTCTCGACTAGGGAATCGGCGACAAAGTTGGGGGGAATAAAGTCTGGTTGTAGAGAGTGCGATCGCAAACTTTCTGCTGTTTTTTTGCCGACAACTGCGATTTTAATACCAAACAAGCTGCGGGCGTCTTTGCCTTTTGCTTGCAATCGTTGAAAAAAGCAGTCTACAGCGTTGTGGGAAGTGAGAATTAACCAGTGAAAGCTTGACAATTGTGCGATCGCACTGTCTAATGGTTCCCAACTCGAAGGCGGCCCAATTACCAAGGCGGGCATTTCGATCACGCGGGCTCCTTGTTGCTGGAGTCGATCGCTAAATTCAGCCGACTGAGAAGCCGATCTCGTGACTAAAATTGTTTTTCCTGCTAGCGGCAATTGGCTGTGATTAGTGGTGACGGGTGTATCGATCATATTTGTACTTTCTGGCTGGATTAAATATTCGCGCAATCTAACTACTTCCCCAATTATTATCACGCAAGGCGATAGAGATTGACCTGCTGTTTGCTGTAAAATGTTGGAGAGATTCCCCAGCCAAATTTGCTGTTCGGGGCGGCCGCAATCTCGGATAATGGCGATCGGAGTTTCGGGCGATCGTCCGTGCTTTTGCAATTGCCAAATTATCTCGCTTAAATTGCGCCCTCCCATCAATATTACCAAATTTTCTATCTGAACTAATGCTTCCCATTCCAAAGCATCCGGTTCGTGGGCGCTCATCACTGCAAAACAGCGACTCATTACCGGATCG
>JAICRN010000514.1 GCA_025937335.1 Microcoleus sp. TY_ISSM_2_bin.22 | reverse complement strand
GCAGCTTTTCACCGCGATCGGCGATTTGGTTATGCTGGCAAATTTTACAATTTTTTGCTACAAGTTCAAGACGGCAAAGAATTCTTAGAAAAAATTCGCTCCGCTAGCGATAAAAGCGGGTCTGCGATGCGAGCCGGCCCAATTGGCATTTTTCCTACTGTTGAAAAAGTCATCGAAAATGCCACCATTCAAGCTGCAATTACCCACAACACTCCCGATGGCATTAATGCAGCTATAGCGGCCGCTTTGATGTCTCATTACTTTATTTATCAGTTAGGTTTAAAGAATAATTTGGGAAATTTTCTAGAAAGGCACGTTGCTGGTGAGTGGTCGATACCTTGGCAAGGAGAAGTCAGCGCTAAAGGTTTGGTCTGTGTTAGAGCCGCTATTACTGCTGTCATGCGAAATGATAGTATGAGCAAACTGCTCCAAGATTGCATTGCCTTTTCGGGAGATGTCGATACAGTAGCAACTATTGCTTTAGCTGCCGGTTCCTGTAGCAGTGAAATTGTCCAAGACCTGCCAGAAAATCTGGTACAAGGATTAGAAAATCAATCTTACGGGCTAGATTATATCATAGAACTGGATAAAAAATTGATGAACAGCATTGTTTAGTAAAGTGACTGCAAAAAATGTTAAATTAAGGGCAATCTTCGCTGAGTTGCCCTTAATTTTTGATTCACAGCAACCGCGCCCGACATTCAGGACGTTCTTAATCACTGAAACGATTGTCCCCAATTGCATTTTTACGTCGCTCTTCTTCCTTCTTCTATATGAATTTGCCTAATTTGATTACGTTTTCTCGCTTGCTGGGAGTGCCTTTTCTGCTCTACGGTTTGTACGACCCAAGCGCTCAAAGCCGCTGGATTTGCACCGCGATTTTTGTGGTAGCTGCGGCTACTGATTGGCTGGACGGCTATTTGGCTAGGAAGCTGAATCAAATTACCGATTTGGGTAAGTTTCTCGACCCTTTGGTGGATAAATTGTTGGTGCTCGCGCCGCTTTTAGTGTTGATTGAGTTGGGTAAAGTCCCGGCTTGGGGGGTGTTTTTAATTTTGGGCAGGGAGTTGACAATTGCGGGGTGGCGTGTTAATAAAACTAAAATTTCTGGAGCTAATATTTGGGGGAAGTTGAAGACGGTGAGTCAGATTGTGGCGATCGCACTTTTAATTGCTCCTCTGTCTGAAGCGTGGAATTTTCCCGCAGTAATTGCTTTTTGGGTTTCTGTGGCTTTAACTTTGATTTCTGGCGCTATTTATCTGTGGCCGGAAAAGACTGCTGAGGACAAGTAAATCGGTTTTATTTAAACCGCAGATGGACGCTGATTAACGCAGATAAAAACTTCGATAGATTTGTAAGGACACGGCAATGCCGTGTCCTAGCCGTAGCTTAATAATGAGTACCAGATTTCCGGTAGTGCACCGCTGTCACGCCGTCATTTTTGAGCAAATGACCGTTGTCAACCGCCGCATAAACTACCCAGTGATCGCCGCATTCCATCCGACTTATCACTTTGCATTCTAGATAAGCTAGAGCATCAGTCAAAACGAGACAGCCGTTGCTAGCTTCCATTGTTTCGACTCCCGCAAATCTGTCTTCTCCCGGAGCAAAGTTTTTCATGAAATACTTCCGCAACTGTCGCCCTTCTGCTAGGATATTCAGCACAAATTTATCTCCGGCGTACATCAAAGATTCGATCGATCGATCTTTCGCCACCGCAATCGTCACGCCGGGCGGATTAAAAGTTGCTTGCGAGACCCAGGAAGCCAGCATCGCACTGGTGACATCCTCCCGCTTCGCCGAGACTACGCACAGCGAACCGACGAGTCTCCCTACTGCTTGTTCAGTGCGATCGCTCCCTGCTGCTAACTGCGGTTTCGGTGCCCGCAATTTTTGCGCTTTAATCAAAGCTTGAGCAAAATCCGTTCCCGTTTCTGTACACTCGTGAATCGTCGCAGCAGTCGGCTTAAATTTAGCTCGAATCGGTTCAAACCCGATGCGATAGCCGGCATCTTTCAGCTTGTTTTCCACTAAGTCGATCGCCTCTCCGCTCCAGCCAAAAGAACCGAAAACCCCCGCTAGTTTGCTCTTAGTTGCGGTAGATAAAACAATTCCCAAAGCAGTTTGAATTTGGGTGGGAGCGTGTCCTGCTAGCGTGGGAGTTCCGATGATAAATCCCGCGCATTTCTCGATCGCCTCTTGAATTTCTCCCGGTTCGGCAAATTCGCAGTTGATACTTTCCACCGCAACCCCCGCCCTAGTAATTCCTTTGGCGATCGCCTGCGCTAAAGTAGCCGTATTTCCGTAAGCAGAAGCATAAATCAAAGCAACTGTCAAGTCTTTGGAATTTTGTTGCTCGCTCCATTCCCGATACAAATTGTTCAGTTCGTGGAGGCCGTAACGGACGATCGGGCCGTGACCGGGAGCATAAAATGCTGCGGGTAAATCGGCTAATTTATCCATTGCCCCCAGCACTTGTTTTGCCTGAGATGCGTGCAGAGAATCGTAATAATAGCGCCTGTCTTCGCTGTAAACGCTCCACCCTTCATCGAATACTTGGTCGCCGCAAACGTGGGCTCCAAATAGTTTGTCTGTGAACACGATTCGAGTTTGCGGATCGTAGGTGCAAAGTTGATCGGGCCAGCGAGGAGTCGGAGTCGCAATGAATTTTAAGGCGTGACCTTTTCCTAAGTTGAGAGTTTCTTCTCCCCGAACGATCGTAATGTTTAACTCTTGTTCTGGAAAAGCTGCTCGCAAACCAATTGCGGCGGGATTTGTACAAACAAAAGCTACTTCCGGAGCTAATTCTAACAGAGCTTGAATTGTTACTGACCTGTTAGTATTGAAATGCCCCAAAATCACGTAATCCAGCTTTGTCAAGTCCACCCGTTCCTGCAAAGATTCGAGATAATTTTGAGTAAAAGATTCCCCCGGCGGGTCGAACAAAGCAGTTTTGTCAGCTTGAATAATATAGCTATTTGCTGTCGTACCCCTTTGCAGGGAATATTCTACTTCAAATTTGAGTCTGTCCCAAGTGCGCGATCTAACAATAAAAGTATCTGCGGCAATTTGGATAAACTGCACGTCGCGGGGTTTGGCATCAGATGCGAATTGAGGAGTCAAAGTGTTAGTCATTAATTGCACCTATGAGAAACTGAACTACAGAACTTCTTTTGATTTCGTGCCAAAATTTAGTATCTACAATGTCAAATCTTGCACCTCTACCCTGTAAATTCGTATCCAGGTCAGTCAGAAATTCCCGGGTTTTCACATCGTCCCCAATTTGGATAAAGCTCACCCCAATTTCTTCATCTTTCTCTATTTTATTGGCCGCAGTTACAAGACTTTCGGCGATCCCAGCGGTATTCTCTGGTTTTTGATCTAGGACTGCAACAATTATTGCTCCTTTCTTCCCTGTGGCATTTGCCTTATTTGCAAAATAATCGCTAAAAGTTTCTTTCAGAGCTTCTTCCAAATGAATTGTAGTCGGTTTTTCTGAATCCTGTTCCGTATTTTGTCGCTGCAAAATTTCAGCTAACCGAGCAACATTGGAATTTTTATACTTCCACATAGGAATAGAAGCTTCGTAAACGGTGATGCCGTCGCTGTCAAATTGCTGACATTTTTTTGCTAAGTCGATCAGAGATGCCTGTGCTTCTACCCAATCCTCGTACCAAGGATGTTGGGGGTCTCTGCTGGCATCGCTTCTGGCAATAATAATTGTGTAATCTCGGTCTTCTAAAAGATTGGCAGGCATTGGCAATTCCCCTAGTAAAAATGGAGTCAAAATGACAACGATTTGCCCAGTAAATTGGGCAGTGCGCACCCTACGTTTAGAACCTGGTAAGGTGCGCGCTGCGCACCATAATTTGAGAGTTGTTGCGTAGCCGAACTTCCTTTCTAATAGTGATTTCCGACTTTGCGGTGGTGAACGGCCGGCAGTGCATCGGGATTGGATACGCGGCCGCTATCGACGATCGCATATACGATATGATGATCCGAAAGTTCCATCCGGCTGACTACTTCGCACTCCATGTAAGCCAAAGCATCTGTCAAAATCGGAGAACCGTTGGTAGCAGGTTGAGTTTTAACTCCGGCAAATCGATCGGCACCTGGAGGAAAACGCTTTAAAAAGTGCCTCATCAAGGTTTGATAATTGCCTTCTTCGAGCACGTTGAGAACAAATTTATCTCCCGCGTGCATCATCGATTCGATCGCCCGATCCTTCGCAACTGCTATTGTTAAACCCAGGGGTTTAAAACTTGCCTGCGTTACCCAAGAAGCTAGCATCGCACCGCTAACCTCGCCTTTTTGAGCAGTAATGATGTACAGTCCGCCGCTGATCCGTCCCAAAGCTTTATCGAGGTCGCTGTCGAGAGATTTCATCTGTTTGACAGCCTTGTCCCGCGTCAGCCACTGTCCCAAGTCGGTGCCGGCTTCATCGCAAAGTTGATAAAT
>JAICRN010000203.1 GCA_025937335.1 Microcoleus sp. TY_ISSM_2_bin.22 | reverse complement strand
TAGCAGCAATGTCGGCAAAGGCAGCGTTTTTACAGTTGTGCTGCCCAAACCCCCGAAAACTTGAGCGACTCAACTGAGTAAAATTGTGTCCGGTGAGACAACCGTAATTAAGTTCGTAATTAGGTTTTTAGTAAGGAATACAAGTCTTGATGCCTCCCGAAAGAGACGACGAAAGTCCTCACTACAAACCAATTACTCAACAGTAATGATTTTAGGTTTCTAGTAAGGACTTTCGTTCGGATTCGTCCTTACTATTTTGCTTTTCCCCTTGCTATTTCCCTGCCCAAGGTTGTAAATTAAAACAGAGTGGAGTTGCAATATCGGTAAGAGTATGATAATTTTGGGCCACTAGGTTGGGCCCAGGCGGACAACTGGCAGCGAACAACTCAATTCTACAAATAAATCTGGGCGGTCTGCAAGCACCCAGCCCGCCCTAAAGCCTGCGCTTTAAGTTCCCCAATAATGAGCTAGGTAACTCTTTCCGCTGCTGATTTTTTTATTACTAAAAAATAGCAAAAGGATACCAGTAAAAAAATGCCACTTTATGCAACAGCGAAACCGCGATAGTCATCAGTCATTCCCAATCTAAAATCTAAAATCTAAAATGGTATGACATCTGTTTTTGAGTCAACTTTAACGCCTGCTTGCTTGAAAGTTCTTTTAGTAGAGGACTGTGCAGAAGATGCAGAACTCATTCAAGAACTGCTGTCAGAGGGCCGACTAGGACAATCAATTGAGTTGACGAATGTAGTTTGCCTGCAGGAAGCGAGAGAAATTTTATGCGGCGAAATTTTTGATGTAATTTTATTAGACATTTCACTTCCTGACAGCCCAAAATTTAATACTCTTTTCCGGCTGCAAGATTGCGGAATAAATATTCCGATCGTCATTCTGACAGCCGCCGAGGACGAAGAACTGGCCGTCCAGTTAATTGCGGCCGGTGCTCAAGATTATCTGGTGAAAAGACAAGTAGACAGCCGGCTGCTGTTGCGGACGCTCAGGTGCGCGATCGCCCGCCATAAACGGCAAGCAGAATGGCAAAAAAGTCAAGAAAAATACCAGCAGGTTGTTGACAATATCAAAGCAGTAGTTTTTGAAACAAATACTGCTGGTAATTGGACTTTTCTCAATCCGGCTTGGACGGAAATTACCGGATTTACCGTTGATGAAGGCTTAGGAACTTCTTGTTTGAGTTACATTCATTCTGAGGATCGATACCAATACTTAAATTTGTTTAGAGGTCTGGGAAAACATCAAGAAACATCGTGCTGCTATCAAATTCGATATCTTACCAAAAATGGCGAAGTTCGCTGGGTGGAAGTGCAAGAATT
The DNA here is from genome assembly GCA_025937335.1 of Microcoleus sp. TY_ISSM_2_bin.22. GTDB lineage: Bacteria > Cyanobacteriota > Cyanobacteriia > Cyanobacteriales > Microcoleaceae > Microcoleus. Next base: position 7,277 of record JAICRN010000203.1, on the reverse strand, counting down.
TTTGATGTTTGGCGGGAACGGCGCGGTGCAGGGGACGACAGGAACTATCAACGATATTACAGATAAAATTTTAGCACTTTCAGAACTCGAAGCTAGTAAAAAGTTTTTGAATTATACGATCGATGCAGTTGCCGACCCAATTTTTGTCAAGGACGAACAGCACCGCTCGATACTGTTAAATGATGCTTTTTGCAAGCTAATCGGCAAGCAGCGCGAGGAACTGCTGGGCAAATCGGATTACGACTTTTTCCCTAAACAAGAAGCTGAAATTTTTTGGCAGAATGACCAACAAGTGTTTAGGACGGGGGAAGAAAACGCGAGCGAGGAAATATTTACGGACGCCAGCGGTGCAAAGCACATTCTGTCTACAAAAAAAACCGTCTTTGAAAATACCGACGGCCGTAAAATTCTCGTGGGTATAATTAGAGATATCACTCTGGATAGGCGCAAACAGTTAGCCCTGCAAGAAAGCGAAGCTAGACTGCGGCAACTTGCTGCCAATTTGCCGGGAATAATTTATCAATTTCGGATTTCAACGGACGGTAAAAAATCTTTTCCTTACATTTCTTCTGGCAGTCGCGATTTATATGAATTGGAACCAGAAAGAATTCAGCAGAATCCCGAACTTGTTTTTAGTTTTATTCATCAAGACGACCGCCGAAAATTTGAAGAATCCCTGGCTGTTTCTGCCGCAAATATGCAGCCCTGGCAGCAGGAATGGCGCGCAATTGTGCCGTCGGGAAAATTTAAGTGGATGCAAGGGGTTGCGAGACCGGAACGAGTTGATTGTCCTACTGAAATAGGGCAGGAAGGGGATATAGTTTGGGAAGGTATGGTGCTGGATATTACTAATTTAAAACAGACAGAAGCAGCTTTGCGGGAGAGCGAAGCAAGATTTCGATCGCTGGTTGAGAATATCCCCGGCGCTATCTATCGTTGCCTGTGTGACGCTGAGTGGACGATGGTATTTATTAGCGATGAAATTGAGGCAATTAGCGGCTATCCTGCTGAGGATTTTATTCGCAACAACCGCTTGAGTTTTGCCAGCATCATCCATGAGGCAGATACTGAAATGGTCTATCGAGAAGTCAACGCAGCAGTAGAGTCGAAACAGCCGTACCATCTAGAATACCGGATTGTTCGCGCTGACGGCGCGGTGCGGTGGATGTCGGAAAGAGGCAGGCCGACTTACAATCTAGAAGGGTTGGTTCTGTGGCTCGACGGAGCGATTTTTGATATTACGGATCGCAAACAAGCCGAACTGACTCTGTGCCTGGTAACTCAAGCTGTAAACAGCGCTAGCGATGCGATCGCGATCGCAGATTTGGACGGCTGTTCAATTTATCACAATCAAGCATTTATTCAGCGCTACGGCTATACAGTTGATGAACTAAATAATGCCGGCGGCCCAGCAGTAATGTACGCCAAATCTCAAGATTTGAGAAAGTTATTTAGGGTGCTGCGGAAAGGTTTATCCTGGAGCACTGAAATTGAACTCAAGGCTAAAAATGGCAAAATTCAAGAAACTCAATTGCGAGCTGACTGCATTAAAGATAGCGCCAGTCAACCAATAGGAATGATGGCTATAATTGCCGACCTCACAGAACTAAAACGCGCCGAATCGGCATTAAAACTCAGTCAAGAGCGTTTGCTGTTGGCGGTTTCAGGCAGCTCTTTGGGGCTGTGGGATTGGAATATAGCTACGGGCGAAACTTATTTTGACCCGCATTGGAAATCAATGCTAGGTTACGAAGAAACTGAAATTGAAAATCACCTCCAAGGTTTAGAAAGTTTGCTGCATCCCGAAGACCGACCGAAGGTAAAGGAATCTTTAAATTCCTATTGGGAAGGTAGCACCGATATCTATGAAGTTGAATTTCGGCTGCTCAACAAAGCGGGAAATTGGCAGTGGATTATGGCGATGGGCAAGGTAGTCGAGTACGACGAATGGGGTGGGCCGTTGCGGATGACAGGCACTCACAAAGATATCAGCGCCCGCGTTGCAGCAGAAGCCGAAAAAACTCAGTTGATCGCATCTCTGCAACAACTTGCCGACCAGTTGCAAGAAGCGCAAAAAATTGCCCGCATCGGTAATTGGGAATTCGATATTGAGGCAGAAATTATTACTTGGTCTGAGGAAATGTTTCGAGTTTACGGTCGAAAATTGAATCGACCGCCGACAATGGAAGAACTTTTTGAGCAAATTCATTCCGATGACAAAGAAAGATTTAGAGAAGTTGTGCAACAGGTAGTGACTGAAGGGACAGCTTACGATATCGACCACCGCATCTATTTTCCATCAGGAGAAATCAGGCACGTTAACGGTAAAGGACAAGCTGTTAAAAATGAGTTTGGTCAGGTGGTGCGGCTGTTTGGCACGGCAATGGACATTACCACTCGCAAAAAAGCAGAAATTGCTTTGCAAGAAAGCGAACATCGATTTCGAGCTGTATTTGAACAAGCGGCGATCGGCATTGTTAAAGTGTGGCGCGACGGTCAATTTTTGAATGCAAATCAAGGCTTTTGCAATATTGTAGGATACTCACAATTGGAACTAAAAACGCGAAATGTTGGGGATATTTCTCACCCGGAAGATGTCGCAGCAGATGTCGAGTCGCGCGACAGGCTGTTAGCTGGGGAAATCTTGAATTATTCAATTGAGAAACGCTTTGTTCGCAAAGACGGTTCATTTGTTTGGACTAATATGACTGTATCTTTAGTGCGGGATGCGTTTGGGGAAGCGAACTATGTAATTGCTGTGATTGAAGATATTAGCGCTCGCAAACTTGCCGAGGCTATCTTGCGCCAGCAATTAAAGCGAGAACGTCTGGTGGCAGGGATGCTGGAACGTATTCGCTCTTCTCTCAACTTAAAAGAAATCTTGACCAAAGCTGTTGCTGAAGTACGGCAATTTTTGCAAACTGACCGGACAATTATTTATCGATTTAATCCCGATTGGAGCGGTTTTGTAACTGTCGAGTCGGTGGGCAAAAATTGGCTGTCAGTTGGGGGAATAACTATTAATGATTCCTGGTTTGAAAACCGCTATGCTTCTGCTTGCGAACAGGGTCGCACTGTAGCTGTAGATGATATTTACAAAGCAGGTCTTTCCCAGTGCTACATTAATTTATTAAGTCAATTTCAGGTACGAGCTAATTTGGTAGTGCCGATTTTGCAAGGCGAGAAGTTGTGGGGGCTATTGATTGCCCACGAGTGCGCGGGCCGCCGTCGCTGGCTAGAAATTGAGGTCGAGTGTCTCAAACAAATTAGCGTGCAGTTGGCGATCGCGATCCAGCAATCGATGCTGTTTGAGCAAGCACAAATTGAAATTGCCGATCGCAAACAAGCCGAGTCAGCTTTGCAGGAATCGGAAGCCCGAGAACGTTCAAAAGCGCTAGAGTTAGAAGCAGCTATTAACAAACTCAGAACCACTCAAGCTCAGCTTGTTCAGAATGAAAAAATGGTGAGTTTGGGTCACTTAGTTGCTGGTGTCGCTCACGAAATTAATAACCCCGTCAGTTTTATTCACGGCAATCTCAGTCCGGCTCGCAATTACACTTTAGATTTGCTGGAATTGATTAAAGTTTACCAGCATTACTGCCCTCATCCTCCGGCCCAAGTCTTGGATAAAATTAATGAAATAGACTTGGATTATATTGCTGAGGATTTCCCGAAATTGTTTAATTCGATGCAAGTAGGAACCGAGCGAATTGTCGAGATAGTCAAATCATTGCGCAACTTTTCCCGCTTGGACGAGTCCGCTGGCAAATCTGTCAACATTCACGAGGGAATTGATAGCACTTTGATGATTTTGCAAAATCGGTTAAAACCTCACAGCAGCCATCCGGGGATTAAGATAGTTAAAGATTACCAACTATTACCGCAAATTGAATGTTTTCCCGGCGAGTTGAATCAGGTATTTATGAATATTTTGATTAATGCGATCGATGCTTTGGAAGAACGGGACAAGCAGCGTCCGATCGAGGAGTGCGATCGACATCCCAGCACGATAGTTATTCGCAGTTATCAGGCTGCTGCGGGCTTCGTAACGGTATCTATTGCGGACAACGGGCGGGGGATACCGGAGCCGGTGCTATCGAGGCTGTTTGACCCGTTTTTCACGACTAAACCTGTGGGCAAGGGCACGGGTTTGGGACTGTCGATTTCTCACTCGATTATAGTCGATCGGCACGGCGGACGATTGAGCTGTATTTCGACACCCGGAGAGGGAGCTGAGTTTTTGATTGAAATTCCAGTGCGATCCAATTTAACTGGTACGAACTCAAATTTGGGGGGATAATACCGTTTTCGATTTTCGATTGTCGATTCGGAATGACTGATGATTATCATGGTTTGGAACACGGGCCACCAGTTCTATTATTTTTTTATGCTATAGCAATCCTCGCATCATTTGTGAATTTCTTGGGGTTGGGGTGGGGTAAAAAAATTACTACTCCTGCAAGGATTACCATATAAATTAGCACTTGGTAAGGGGTAATTGGGAATCGGTAATGGGTAATTGGTAATTGGCAAGAAAGTTAAGAACAATCTATGACCCCTAGGGTGCGCTAAAACCCCAGAGAAAATTCAGGGATTTTTATCAATATTCATCGGCGTTTAATATACTCAGCGCGCACTCTATATTGAGCCATTGCGAACAAGTTTTGTGGCACTTGCACGAGTTTATTTATGTGCGAGGTGCTGCGTTTATTCTGCGCGATTTATGTGACGCTTGCACAAATCAATCTCACCTTGATATATTAGTTGGGAAAAGCTGAGATTTTTTGATAGTTAATTGCGACGTATAATAACAATAAAAATAGCAACTGTCAACTTACGATTTGTAAATTTATGACCCGTTCTACAAGTGAAACTCAACAGCCCAAACAAGCGCCGATCGCCACTTTCTCCGGTGCGACCGAAAACTGCTGGCGCGACTGGGCAGATCGCATCCCAGTAATGCTGTGGATTGCAGATGCAGAGAGCGGTTGCACTTACTTTAATTTCCAGTGGACAGAATTTACTGGGCTGACTGAAGAACAAATTTCTGCTGAGGGTTGGACGGCAAACATTCATCCTGACGATTTAGACTCTTGGGAAAAAATGTATCGGAATGCTTGGAATTTAAACTCTAAATTTAAGCGAGAATATCGGCTAAAAAGAGCTGACGGGGAGTATCGGTGGATCGAGGAGACAGCAGTTCCTAAATTGACACCAGCAGGTGAATTTCAAGGATTTATCGGCACGGCGACAGATATCAGCGATCGCAAAACAGCCGAAATCGCCCTGCAACAATCACATAAAATTGTAGCAGCGAACTTAAATCGGTTTGACTTAGCAGTCAGGGCCTCCTTTGACGGCATTTGGGATGCGCTGATTGTTTCGGAAGACGTGTTTAACCCGCAAAATCCGGTGTATTGGTCGCCCCGCTTTAAAGAATTGCTCGGTTATGAAAACAGCGAGTTTGAAAATGTTTTAGGTAGCTGGATAGCGCGAACTCATCCAGAAGATATCGATCGGGTATTTGCAGCAATATCCGCTCATTTAGAACAAAGAATCCCTTTCAAAGATATAGAATATCGGATGCAAAAAAAAAGTGGCGAATACATTTGGGTAGCAGCTCGCGGACAAGCAATTTGGGACGATAGTGGCGCGCCGCTCAGATTTGCCGGTTCTATTCGAGACATTAGCGATCGCAAAAAAGTACAAGAACAACTCCGCTCTCAAGAAGAATTTTTGCGCAGTATTTATGACGGTATTGACCAAATAATTTTTGCGATCGATGCAGACACTGACGGCGAATTTCGGTATGCCGGTTTGAACCCTCTCGGCAAGCGAATTCTGGGCATCGGGGACGATAGCGAGTGGTGTGGCAAAACTCCCGAAGCTGTATTTGGCGAGGAAGTCGGAACCATGCTGCGGCAAACTTATATCAGTTGCGCGCGATCGCAAAATTCCGTTACTTCCGAACAATGCTTGCAGTTCCAAGGAGCAGAGACTTGGTGGCTAGTTACGCTAACTCCGCTGCGGGACGAAGCAGGCAGAATCTATCGAATTATCGGCAACTCCAAAGAAGTTACCGAGCGCAAAAAAGCCGCAGACGAACTATTAGAATACCAGCGAAAACTCGAAGAAAATCAAAGAATTGCTCATATCGGTAACTGGGAATTCGACCTCATTACTGGCCAGATTACTTGGTCGGATGAATTGAAAAGAATTTTTGCTTTACAACCAGAAGAGCCAGCACCAAGTTATGCAGATTTTTTGCAAAAACTTCATCCCAACGATAGAAAACGCTTTCAAAAAACTATAAAGCAAGCGATCGCGTGCCGCCAACCCTACGAAGTTGACCACCGCATTTACCGTTCCAACGGAGAAATGAGATATCTGATCGGTTGGGGGCAAGTCTTGCAAAACCAGCAAGGCAACGTCGTAAAATTATTCGGAGCTGCGATCGATATTACCGAGCGCAAACAAGCAGAATTGGAACTGCAAGTCAGCCAAAAACGCCTCCGCGCCGTTGTCAACAATGCACCCATAGTTTTATACTGCATTGACCGCTACGGCATATTTACGCTTTCTGAAGGAAAAGGCTTAGAACCTTTAGGACTTAAGCCCGGACAATTAGTTGGCTTATCAGTGTACGAATACTACAAAGATTATCCCGAAATTATTGAAAATATTAACTTTATCTTAGCAGGCGAGGAAAGAATTTGGTCTTCTGAACTCAAAGGTCACATTCATGAAAATCGCGCGACACCAATATTAGATGAAAAAGGACAAGTTGCAGGATTAATTGCTGTTTCCATTGACATTACAGAGAGGGCGCGGGTTGAAGAAGCTCTGAGACAAAGCGAAGCAAAGCTGCGCCTAATTCTCGAAAATATGCCAGTAATGCTGAGCGCTGTTGATGCCGATCGCAATATCATAGTCTGGAACCGAGAATCTGAAAGAGTCCTGGGTTACAGCACCGCAGAACTTGTCGGCAACCAGCAAGCAATACAACTGCTCATGCCTGATGTTAACTACCGTCAAAAAATCTTTAGAAAAGTTGTAGAGTTCGGTCATAACTTTCGAGATTTAGAAGTAGAAATTCAGGCTGCTGACGGCAGCGTCAAAACAATTGCTTGGTCGAATGTTTCTGCTGATTATTCCGTTCCAGGCTGGGATTTTTGGGGGATAGGTGTCGATGTTACGGAGCGAACCGCAGCAGAATTAGCCCTGCGAGAATCGGAAGCGCAACTGAGAGAACAAGCAGCGCAATTAGAAATAGCTTA
>JAICRN010000236.1 GCA_025937335.1 Microcoleus sp. TY_ISSM_2_bin.22 | reverse complement strand
TCTTGCGGATACAGCGCGCAGTTTCCACCACACCCATCGGCGTAATATCCACCATCGGCGTACCGAATTCTTTTTGCAAATACTCCCCGGCCATCATCCCCAATTCCCGATAAGGAACTAGGTTAAACCAAGCCCGCGGCAATCTTTTTAAGTTGTGAACCGAAGCACCTTCGGGAATAACTTCGTTGACTTCTATGCCCAAATCTGCCATCAAACGCTTCAACTCGGTGCAGTCGTGCTGGTTGTGAAAACCCAGCGTTGACATACCGATAATGTTGACCGATGGTTTTTCGCTTTTACTTTCCAAATCGCCTTTTTTGCGGGCTTTGTTAATGTAAAATTGGACGATTTGATCCAAAGTGCGATCGGCAGCTTGCAGTTCGTTGACGCGGTAATGGTTGACATCCGCCAGCATTACATCGCCTTTGGCATCCAATTGAGCTCGGTTAACAAAGTTTTCCAGGTCTTCTTGCAGAATGCTGGAGGTGCAAGTCGGAGTCAACACGATTAAATCTGGGTGTTCTTCTCTGTCTTTGCGGGTGATATTGTCCACCACCCGTTCCTGGGAACCGCGGGCGAGTACGTGTCTGTCAACGACGCTGGTAGTTACCGGGGTAAAGTCCCGTTCCCTTTCCAGCATGGAACGCATGACGTTGAAGTAGTCGTCTCCAATCGGTGCGTGCATGATCGCATGGACGTTTTTGAAGGAAGTGGCAACGCGCAAAGTGCCGATGTGGGCTGGCCCTGCGTACATCCAATAAGCCAATTTCATAAACAATACTCGGTAAGTGGGAAGCTCAGAGTCTTTAGACCTGAGAGGAAACGACTTGGCGGTTAAAACCGCCTTGAATGCCCTCCGGCGAGGGGTGGAGGGGTATGGTTGCCCCTCCGGTGAGGTATGGTTGCCTCGATCTCCCTTGCGGGGTAATGTTAGCTTCGCCAATGTTATAAGAGCTTTTTAGACCTGCAACACTGCCTCAGTGACTTGAAGACTGTTTAATTGCAGATGACAGGGCAGGGGACTAGCTTCGCATCCACAGGGTGTCATGACTCAAATAACGTAGACCTCTAAGGTCTTAGGCTGGTCAGCACAGCTTGCTCGATAGCTCTAACAAGCTCAGTCCCTTTAGGGCTGAGTTACTGACAGGTATTTTTCCTGGTGCTGGTTGAGAATTGCCCGATCGGGCGATTACTGCTAAATTTTAAGGTTGTTTCTGATTTTCTCACCGGATGAATCCTTGAGAAATAGTAACTTTCTGAGGATTTACAGATTTAGCAAATGCTCAAACGCTTTGCCTGCTTGGGATTTGACTGGCAATTCAAACAACTTTACCTGGGTTTTATGGCAATAATTCTTAATCTTTCCTCAAATTTTCTTAAGAGTTAGGCAAATTTGATTAATGTAGGGTTCGCTGCCGCGCACCAGACAAGGTGCAATAATTCTGCATTTTTTGTCAAATTTACTTTGCTTTAACGGTCAATCGATTTTAGATTTTAGATTTTAGATTTTAGATTTTAGATTTGAAGCATTGACCCCACGGATAAGTTCGGGGGGCAAGTTTCTCGGATACAGGTTTTTTATTTCTGGACGGATGAATCCGGGGGCTTGTATCCTGGATGCTTTCGGTCAGTTAGTATTGTTAATCGATCGGTCAAAATAGATAGAACTGAAGGAAATTGCAGCTTCCGAAGCAACACTTAACTCCCTGGGCGCCTCGGTAGCGAATTATAGTTAAGATTGGCACCAGCCGGTTTTTTAAAGCACCCCAAATTCGTGCCCTATCGCCGAGAAAAATAAATCTTTCAGCACTTGCGTATTTTCACGAGATGTGGTGGCGAGCGGCTAAAATCAAGCAATTGCTTGGAAGCTGAGATGATTTAGTTGTCAGCGTGGCGATCGAGTATTAGAGTAAATCCTTGCACAACTACTGTATTTGCGATCTTGTTAACCTAACTGCTGAGGTAACGAAAGCCCCAGCGCGGTTTTGTCAGCAGCTCTTTGCTGTCAAGGGTTGCCTTCCCACACATCCCAAAAGATAGCTCTTGAGCGATAATGAAGAATAACATAGGATTTACGAAAAGAAACCCGGTTTATACGAAAAAATCTTGGGTTTGTCAACGACTAGCAACGAAGAAACCCGGTTTCTAGCCCGCCGCGCGTCAGTCCTGTAACATTGACCAAGCACACCTAATTTGAGAGAACCCAACTATGATGGCAATTCCCGGCGTTGCAGTTCTCGCTCTCATTTATGAAAGCAGCACTTCCCTGGTTTACCGCGGCCACAACGAGCAGGACAATCAACCTGTTATTATCAAACTTATCAAAGAAGACTATCCGACTCCTGAAGAACTGAATAGATACAAGCGCGAATATGACATTACTGCCAACTTAAAGCTGCTGGACGGAGTGGTCAAAGTGTACAAGTTGCAGCAGGTTAGAAATAGTCTGGCAATGATTTTAGAAGATTTTGGTGGCGAATCTTTAAAAATTTTTATGACCACCCAAAAATTTACCATCTTAGGATTTTTGACGACGGCAATCAAAGTTGCTGAAACTTTAGGAGAAATTCACGCCAAAAATGTAATTCATAAAGATATTAACCCCTCTAATATAGTTTTTAATCCTGCTACTGGACAAGTTAAACTCATAGATTTTAGCATTTCAAGTGCATCTAACTTGGAAAACATTACGAATAAAAATACAAATTTTTTAGAAGGCACTTTAGCCTATATGTCGCCAGAACAAACTGGCAGAATGAACCGGATAATTGATTACCGCACAGATTTTTATTCCCTCGGCGTCACCTTCTATGAAATTCTAGCAGGGCAGCTCCCTTTTACCACTACAGATCCAATGGAGTTAGTTCATTGTCACATCGCAAAACAGCCAGTACCTCTCGCTGAAATTGCACCTGAAATTCCTCAAGCTATTTCAGATATTGTGATGAAATTGTTAGCAAAAACCGCTGAGGATCGCTATCAAAGTGCTTGGGGACTGAAAGCTGATTTGGAATCCTGTCTGTTTCAGTTGCAAACTTCGGAATTTATTTCCGAGTTTGCTCTCGGCAGCCAAGATATTTCCGACAAATTTCAAATTCCTCAAAAACTTTACGGCAGACAGCGAGAAGTTGAAACTCTTTTAGCTGCATTTGAACGGGTAGCAGCAACAAATAATCGAGGCTATCGCATCGAAGATTCCCAAATTTCCGTTATCAAGAAAGAGATCAAATCGAAAAAAGAAACTTCCCTGTCTGTGCTGGCGAGAGGACAGCATAAATCCCGCAGCGAGATGATGCTGATTGCCGGTTATTCCGGCATTGGCAAATCTGCAATGGTGAAGATTTTAGACAAACCTATTACCCGCAGGCGCGGCTATTTTATTTGGGGAAAGTTTGACCAGTACAAGCGGACTATTCCTTACTCGGCAGTTGTCAGCGCTTTTTCGGAATTGGTGCGGCAACTGTTAACTGAAAGCGAAACTCAATTAGCCGTTTGGCGCGAAAAACTCCGCAGTTCCTTCGGTCAAAACGGACAAATTATTATTGATGTAATTCCCGAAGTTGAACTAATTGTCGGAGCTCAGTCTCCTGTAGCTGAATTGGGCCCGACGGAATCTCTGAACCGCTTTAATTTAGTATTTCAAAATTTCATTCGCGTATTTTGCCAGCCAGAACATCCGCTGGTAATTTTTCTGGACGATTTGCAGTGGGCTGATTCTGCTACTCTCAAGCTGATCGAATTGATGATGACAGATGAAGCTACCCAATATCTGTTTTTAATTGGCGCTTATCGGGATAATGAAGTCAGTCCGACTCATCCTTTAATGATGACTGTGGAGACGCTGCGAAATCAGGAAGCCATCATTAATCAGATTGCTTTGTCGCCGCTGGGGGTCGAAAATATAACTCATTTGATTGCCGAAACTTTGCACAGCGATCGAGAATCTGTCAAACCCTTAGCTGAACTGGTAGTCAGCAAAACCGACGGCAATCCTTTTTTTGTCAATCAATTCCTGCAAACATTGTATCAGGAAAACCTGCTAGTTTTTCACCCGCCGCAGTCGGGGAGCAAGGGCGGCTGGCATTGGGATATGACTCAAATTGAGCAGTGCGCTATCACTGACAATGTAGTAGATTTGATGGTACAAAAATTGAGAAAACTGCCAAGTTCAACGCAGCAGGTTTTGCGTTTAGTGGCTTGTTTGGGCAACGAATTTGACTTGAATACTCTTTCTTTAATTAATGAAAAAGAAGCCTCGGAAACTTTTTCTCACCTGTTGCCAGCGATTAAGTCGGGACTGATCCTGCCAACTTCGGAATTGGAAAGCAAGTCATTAGATTACGTGCTGTTTCCGCTGTTAATTCTCAATTATAAATTTTTGCACGATCGCGTACAGCAAGCAGCTTACGCTCTGATTGACGACTCGCAAAAAAAGGCAGTTCACCTGAAAATAGGCAGGCAAATCCTCGAAAACACTCCGGCTGAATATCGCGCTGACAGAATTTTTGAATTAGTCGATCACTTGAATGTGGCTCGATCGCTAATTAGAGACGATCGAGAATTAATTGAACTGGCAACGCTGAATTTAGACGCGGCCCGCAGAGCCAAAGATGCCACTGCTTACGTTGCTGCCTTGCAGTATTTGACCGCAGGCATGGACGGTTTGACCGCCGATATTTGGGATTCCCACTACGATTTAGCCTTTGCCTTGCACATGGAGCGGGCAAATGTTGAGTATTTAAACGGCTATTTCGAGCATTCAGAAGAATTTATCAACATAACTTTGGAAAAAGCGCGATCGGCCTTAGAAAAGGTAGAAATTTACAACCTGCTGATCGTGCAGTACACCCTGCGGGCGAAGTACGAAGAAGCCGTTAAAGCCGGAATCACAGCTTTGGACTTGCTAGGCATTGACTTACCGCTAGACGGGCTACAAAAAGTCATATCCGAAGAATTTGCAGCAGCTACAAATATTTTAGCAGGTAGAGAAATAGCTTCCCTAATTGACGCCCCCGAAATGACTGTACCCGACAAAAAAGTAGCAGTCAAATTAATTACAAACTTGCTGACATCGGCTTACCTCAAAAATCCAGACTTGTGGAAAGTCAGCGTTTTAAAAGGAGTCAATCTTTCTCTACAATACGGTTTAGTACCCGAAGCCTCTCTTTGCTATGCTGGCTACGGTATGTTCTTAAACGCAGTTTCGGGAGATTACAAAGCTGCCTATCAATTCGGCTTGCTCTCGCTGAATCTCAGCGAAAAATCTGGCAATATCGGCTTGAAGTGCAGAGCTTGTTCATCCCTGGTCAGTATTTTTTATTACTGGTTCAACCACATCAAAGATTCCCACGCGATCAGCAATGAAGGATATCAAGCAGCTTTAGAGTCAGGAGATTTAGAATATGCGGGTTATATCCTGTCCAACCGCATAGCTAACTCATTTTTTCAAGGTAAAGAAATCTCGCAAATTCTGGCCGACACGAGCAGGTATTTGCAGTTCAGCCAAAAAACCAAAAATCAGCTCGTAACCGATATATTATTAGGGGTAGAGTTAATCCTGCGTAACCTGAGCAAACTAACTCCTGAAAAGTTTGTATTTGAAAGCGAAGATATCAGCGAAGCTGAATACGTACACAACTGTCAAGCTCATCAAAATTTGTACTCGCTCTGCCTTTATCAGATTCGCAAATGCCAGGTAATGTACTGGTACGGCAACTTCAACGAAGCGCTACAACTAGCTTTTGAAGTAGAAAAACAGTTATCTTTTATTACCGGAGCGATACCCGCTACCGAATGGAATTTTTTCTTTTCTCTAACTTTAGCCGCTGTATTCCCAAATGTTTCAGAAGACAAGCAAAAGGAATACTTGGAAAAGTTAGAGGAAAACCAAAAACAGATGAAAATTTGGTCAGACAACTGTGCCGAGAATTTTCTGCACAAGTACCTTTTAGTACAAGCAGAAATAGCCAGAATTTCCAAGAAAGATTCAGAAGCTGTAGAACTGTACGATTTCTCTATAAATTTAGCCCAAGACAATGAGTTTGTCCAAAATGAAGCGCTCGCCAATGAACTAGCAGCTAAATTTTGGTTGAGTAAAGGCAAATATCAATATGCCAAAATCCACTTGCGCGAAGCTCACTCGTGCTACTTGCGCTGGGGCGCAGTCCGCAAAGTTGAAGATTTAGAAGAGAAGTATCCGCAGTTGCGGGAAATGACCCCGCTCAACGGAAGTTTTAACAACAATCAAGCTACAACAACTATTCATACTTCTACTGGCAGCGATGCGAGAGTGCTGGATTTAGCAACTGTAATGAAAGCATCTCTGGCCATTTCCAGCGAAATTGTACTCGACAAGTTGCTGGCTTCTTTGATGAGGATATCGCTGGAAAACGCGGGCGCACAATCCGGTTTTTTAATCTTGCTTAGAGATGGAAAACTGTTAATTTCTGCTAAAGCGTCAGTAGTTGCTGAAGATGTAGCGGTGCTGCAATTTACGCCTGTTGAAGAATGTCAGGATTTACCTGTGACGGTGATTAATTATGTGGAAAGGACTCGCTCGGACTTGGTGTTGAGCAATGCGGCTGCTGAGGGACGATTTACTGCCGATCCTTACGTAGCCAAACACCAGCTCAAATCTCTTTTGTGTACGCCGATCATCAATCAACGCAAACTAATCGGTATTCTTTATTTAGAAAATAACTTAACTGTCGGGGCGTTTAATTCCCACAGATTGGAAGTTTTAAGGCTGCTTTCTTCCCAAGTTGCTATTTCTTTGGACAATGCTCTGCTTTACAATTCAGTGGAGCAGAAAGTCCAAGAGCGAACCCAGGAGTTAAATGAAAAAAACGAGCGTTTAGAACAAACTTTGCGCGAGCTTAAACTAACTCAAGCTCAATTAATTCAAACGGAAAAGATGTCGAGTTTGGGGCAAATGGTGGCTGGTGTAGCTCACGAAATTAATAATCCTGTAAGTTTCATTTACGGCAATCTCAATCCGGCTAGCGAATACGTTACAGACTTGCTAAAATTGATCGCTCTTTACCAGCAACACTATCCCGAACCTGCTGACGAAATCCTAGAGGAAATAGAAACAATAGAACTGGAATTTTTGAGCGAAGATTTGCAAAAGCTGCTGGATTCCATGAAATTAGGAGCGGAAAGAATCCGGGATATTGTGCTCAGCTTGCGGAATTTCTCGCGCCTCGACGAAGCGCAAATGAAGTCGGTAGATATCCATCAAGGCATCGACAGTACGGTGATGCTGCTGCAACCGCGCCTGAGAAAAGAGGGCGGGCGTTTGGGAATTGAGGTGATTAAAAATTACAGCACGCTACCCTTAATTACTTGTTATGCGTCGCAGTTGAATCAGGTGTTTATGAATATTTTGACAAATGCGATCGATGCTCTCCTCTTAGCCAGAGATTGCCCGGAAAGCTCTCAGAAACAGCCTGCTATTACAATTTCTACAGAGGTGACAGACAGGAATTCTGCTATAATTAGAATTGCTGACAACGGCCCGGGGATGAGCACTGAGGTGCTGCACAAGATATTCGATCCGTTTTTTACAACTAAGCCTGTGGGTTCGGGAACAGGTTTGGGATTGTCTATTTCTCACTCGATTGTTGTTAGTTCTCACGGCGGGAAGTTGACTTGCGTGTCTGCACCGGGAGAGGGGAGCGAGTTTATTATTGAAATTCCGATCGCCCCCAGGCAAGTTTTGTAAGGAAATAAAGAAAAAGGGCGAATGGAATTCGCTTCTTGTCAAACCAAGTCCGCGAAGGCGGACTAAGAAAATTGTACTTGGCGGTATAAATCTGCGATCGCAATTTCTACATTCACCGATTCAAGTTGCAAAGAATCGCCCACACCATACTCCGACAACACCCATTGCCCCTGTTGATTGCGTCGAAATAGCTCTACTCCGGGCTGTTCAACTTGCACCAAGACATACTCTTGTAGCATTGGAAATTGGCGGTATTTAGCAAATTTGATGCCGCGATCTACTGCTTCCGTGGAAGGTGATAAAACTTCGACAATCAAGCAAGGAAATTGCACCAATTGCGGATCGTTATCGCGATCGTC
>JAICRN010000463.1 GCA_025937335.1 Microcoleus sp. TY_ISSM_2_bin.22 | reverse complement strand
TCTGTGGGATAGCAGGGAGTCGGAATCCAAATAAAGCACCGTGTGGCAAGTTATTTTCTGCCCAAATTATACCGCCGTGCGCATCAATAATTTGGCGAGATAAGTATAATCCTAATCCCGATCCTTTGGCTTGCCGATCGCCGTTTCCTTGATAAAAACGCTCAAACAAGTGGGGCAGTTCATCGGCGGTAATTCCCAAGCCGCTATCGATAACTTTCACCACCTGATAACTCGAATAAGACTCCATAACAATTTCTACTTTACCGCCGCGAGGAGAATGGTTAATTCCGTTTGTTAGCAGATTAACAAAAACGCGCTGGAGTTGCACTGCATCGCCATTTACCCACAAAGAGCGACGGAAATCAGACTCTCCGTAACTCATACTAATGTAAACTCGGCGCGCCGCCGACAAATGGATGAGTGTTGCGATTACTTCTTCTGCCAAAGCTACTAAATTTACGGGCGCAAGTTGCAGTTTTAAACCTTCGGCATCGTTGCGGTAAACATCCAGCAGCGTTTCTACTAATTGTAGTGACATTTTGTGCGATCGCGCCATTGTTTCGAGAACTTTTTGCTGACTGGCGGTGACATTTCCAAATTTGGCTTCTTGAAAAGCTTTAATAGTTTCGATCGCCCCCAGCATCGGCGTTTTCAAGTCGTGACTCAAAGTAGAGACAAAATCTTCTCGGATGCTAGCTAGCTGCTGCTGCGACTGCAACTCAGCTTTAGCGATCGCGATCGCTTCTTGGTACTGCTGGTTGCGATCGCTCAAATATCCCGTCACCCCTAAAGCCATGACTGCGATCGATCTATTTGCTAAAGTTGCTAGGGCGATCGTTTCTCCACGAGGAACAAACAAATCTAACAGCGTCAAAGCTGCAGCTACCAGCGTAATTTGCAACTTACCCAAGCGACTCAAGCGCGAATTTGCCAGTAAAATCGGCCCTGTGTACAAATATCCAAACACGTACTCGGACGGCGTAGAAAATTCCAGCGCTGCCACGATCGCAAATAAAATTGCGATCGACCACCTCCCCCGCCAATACTTCTCTTGAACAGTCAGTTTTTTGGGTATAATCGATAAACTTTTAAACATTCTCACTAAATCTATTTTATATTTTAAATTCAAATTTTTTTGGACTCCAAATTATACCTTAGTATAGCTATTTTATTTTAATATTTTTACCTAGTATCCCGTCCAATTATCGCGTTTGTCGAGCATATATATCTCGAAGTATATACATTTAACCCGATCTAAACATTCATCTATTCTGACACATATAGAGCGAGTAAGCATAATTTGTCCACCGCAAGTTATACCTGAAGGCTGATTATCTAAATTTCTAAGGGTCAGTATAGTAATCAGTAAAAGTAGATGACATTTTGGAGCTAGCAAAAGTGACCGATCAACTTTGTCTAGCCAAAGCGATTTCAGTTTCATCCAAATTAACAATAGTTATTGTGGCGCAGCCTTAAATGCTATCGAATTCTTCGATCGCTATCAAAGCACGGGATTAACAAAAGCACTAACCAATTCTCGCCGGGGAAAAACCGTTGATGGTGTTAATCCCGCTGCCTGTCCAGATGGCATCTTAGCAGCATTGAATTCGGCGATCGCCCGCCAACTGAAAGCGACCTTCAAAAAAAAGATCGCCCGGTTTTTGGAACCTCCCACCAACACCATTTTCCCAGCTAGAAAACCAATTTACCCAACGATAAAAACTTGGCTCATTTATGCAGCAAGGATTACTTCAAATCGCATTAACCCTAATCATTTTAATAGCAATTGCACCTGTATTCGGCAACTACATGGCGCGGGTGTACATGGGAGAACCAACCATTCTCGACCCCGCTATTAAACCTCTAGAACAACTCATCTATAAAGCCAGCAATATCCGGTCTATAGATTCGATGACAGGTTGGCAATATGCCCGAACGCTACTCTACAGCAATGCAGCAATGGGCATATTTGTTTTTCTAATTTTCATGCTTCAGGGAGTGCTGCCTTTAAATGCCACCGGCTTAAGTTCCCCAACCTGGGATACTGCGCTGCACACAACTATTTCATTCCTCACAAATACCGACCAACAGCATTACTCCGGCGAGACAACATTCACTTATTTATCCCAGTTAACCCTGGGATTTTTAATGTTTACCTCAGCCGCTACCGGTTTAGCAGTAGGGATTGCCTTTATTCGGGGATTAACCGGCAGACCCCTGGGCAATTTTTACATCGATTTAATTCAATCAATCACCAGAATTCTGCTGCCCCTTTCTTTAATTATTGCCTTGTTTTTGCTAATTTCTGGAGTGCCGGAAACCTTAGCAGGGCCGGCAGTTGCCCGTACATTAGAAGGCGACACGCAAATAATTGCTCGCGGCCCAGTTGCTCACTTTGAAAGTATCAAACAACTGGGAGAAAATGGCGGCGGATTTTTTGCCATCAACTCGGCTCATCCCTTTGAAAATCCCAACCCTTTTACCAACCTGCTGGAAACACTAGCAATGCTTTCTATACCAGCAGCACTCATTCACACCTACGGCAGATTTGCCAACAACAAAAAGCAGGGATGGCTGATTTTTTGGATGGTGTTTGCTATCTACGTTATCTTGATTGGCATTGCAGCATTTGGCGAGTACGGCGGCAACCCTCAAGTCAATAATTTACTGGGCGCGCAACAACCAAATTTAGAAGGCAAAGAAGTTAGGTTTGGCTGGGCAGAAACTGCACTTTGGGCGGTGACTACCACTGGGACAATGTGCGGTGCGGTCAACGGGATGCACGATTCTTTAATGCCTCCCGGTGGTTTTGCTACTCTGTTTAATTTGTTTCTACAAATCGTTTGGGGCGGACAAGGAACGGGAACGGCTTACTTATTTATTTACTCAATTTTGAGCGTGTTTCTCACCGGATTAATGGTGGGGAGAACGCCGGAGTTTTTGGGACGCAAAATTGAAAAACGAGAAATTGTTTTAGCCAGCGTTGTTTTGTTAATTCACCCGATCGCAGTTTTAATCCCGGGTGCCATTTCCCTCGCCTTTACCGACAGTTTGAGCGGCATCAGCAATCCGGGATTTCACGGCATTTCCCAGGTGATGTACGAATTCGCTTCGGCGGCAGCTAACAACGGGTCTGGATTGGAAGGATTAGCCGACTCTCAACCTGCGCCTACCGGACTTTGGTGGAATTTAAGCACCTGTTTTAGCCTGCTGTTGGGGCGCTACGTTCCAATTATTGCCCTGCTGCTTTTAGCTGACAGCATGACGAACAAACAACTGGTTCCCGAAACAACCGGCACTCTCAGAACCGATTCAGTTTTGTTCACCAGCGTCACCGCAGGAGTAATCTTAATTCTGGGCGCGCTGACATTTTTCCCAGTTCTAGCTTTAGGGCCAATTGCCGAAGGATATGAAATTAGCACCGGCAAGTTTGAACCTGCATCGATAACTGCACCCACAACACCTTTAGCAACGCCTTCGCCTTTAGCAACACCTTCGCCTTTAGCAACACCTTCGCCTGAAGCGACAACCCCGACACCAAACAGCGGACAGTAGATGTAGATTGCATTAAGTAATGCAGCGACAATAAACTGCTGTTGCTGGCAACAATCCCAAATCCCAAATCCCAAATCTAAAATCTAAAATCTAAAATCCACATGGCTTCTTCCAATACTCCAGATTCCCCAAAAAAACCTGCTAGAGGCTCTCGCGAGTCTCGCAAGCACACGCCGAAAGCAAATACAAAAGGCCTTTATCAAAGAGCTTTTAAACAAGCTTTTGTCAAGCTAAACCCGCGGGTAATGCTGAAAAATCCGGTGATGTTTGTGGTGTGGGTTGGCACAATTGTGACTGCATTATTAACGATCGACCCGACGCTGTTCGGCCCGGTTCCCGGCGAAAATCAGAGAGTTTTCAACAGTCTGGTGACGTTAATTTTGTTCTTTACTTTGGTATTTGCTAATTTTGCTGAAGCGGTGGCGGAAGGGCGCGGCAAAGCGCAAGCAGATGCGCTGCGATCGACCAAAGCTGACACAACAGCCCGCAAACTCCTACCAGACGGTTCAATTCAAGAAGTTAGTTCGACATCCCTGAGACGCGGCGACCAAATTAAAGTGATCGCAGGCGATGTCATTCCTGCCGACGGCGAAGTGATCGCAGGTGTCGCATCTGTAGACGAATCTGCGATCACCGGGGAATCCGCACCGGTGCTCAAGGAACCGGGTTCGGACATCGCCAGTTCGGTCACTGGCGGGACGCGCATCCTTTCCGACGAACTGACGCTGCGGGTGATGGCCGATCCGGGTAAGGGGTTTTTGGACAGGATGATCGCGCTGGTGGAGGGGGCCGAAAGGTCGAAAACGCCGAACGAGATCGCGCTGACAGTGCTGCTGGCGGTGCTGACTCTGGTGTTTTTGATTGTGGTTTCGACGATTCCGCCGATCGGCAATTACGTGAAAACCCCTGTGGGCGTGGTGACGCTGATTTCGCTGCTGGTGGCGCTGATTCCAACAACCATTGGAGGTTTGCTGAGCGCGATCGGCATTGCGGGGATGGATCGCGTCGCTCAGTTTAACGTGATAGCGACCTCTGGACGCGCCGTGGAGGCTTGCGGGGACGTGAATACGCTGATTTTGGACAAAACGGGAACGATCACGCTGGGGAACCGTTTAGCCGAGGAGTTCATTCCGGTAAACGGTCACTCGCTGGAGGAGGTTGCGAGTGTAGCCCTTGCTGCTAGCCTGTTTGACGATACTCCCGAGGGAAAGTCGATCGTCCGTTTGGCTCAGAATTTGGGCGCACAGGTGGATTTCGATCGCACCAACGCCACGGGGCTTGATTTTTCGGCAAAAACGCGGATGTCTGGGACGGATTTGCCCGATGGGACGGAGGTTCGCAAGGGTGCGGTGGACGCGGTGA
>JAICRN010000270.1 GCA_025937335.1 Microcoleus sp. TY_ISSM_2_bin.22 | reverse complement strand
GATCTACTTGACGCGGAACTGCGGCTGTACCAAAATTCGTAAACGAGAGAACTTTCCCTGACACAGATTCTGGTAATTGCACCCTAACCTTTCCGGTATTGATCGGGGCTTTGCGATCTGCTGCAATAGCTTTCCAATAAACTAGAGTATTCTCACCATCTACCTGCAATCCGCCTACCACGCGATATTTGATGACAAAAGTATGTGATTCTGGCGCTTTTAATCGATGTTGCCAACGAATCCAAAGTTCATTGTTTTCAATCCCCGTGCTACTCTGAATTATTTGATTATTTTCTTTAACGATGACATCTTTAATTTCATCTACCTTACCTAGAGGAATATAGCGATATCGTTCAGTGTTGTAGTCGGCTGTGAACACATATTTTTGGGTTTCTGTAACTAACATATCTCCGTTCGTCTGAACGTCGATGATGACGTTAATATTATCCCAGTAAAACGGTAGTTGTTGGGCTGCTGCATGAGTGACTGTGACCGTAAATACGGTCAAAGAGGTCATTAAGAAATAAAGTATTTTTTTGAACTGCAGTTTGTTCATAATGTAATTTCCCTACAGAACAGCTATTGATTACTATTATTCAATAGGTTTCTTGTAAGGTCAATTCATAAAAATCATTACTTTAGTTCATAAACGTCATACCTTTAGTCCGGCAGGGGTTGAAACCCGTACCCCAAAATAGTAACGGAGGACGCGGCAGTGCAGTTTCCCTACCCCAAAATAGTTGAGCGCTCGCGTCGGATATAACCATCACCCGATTAATTGTCGGAGGACACGGCAGTGCCGTTTCCCTACCTCAAAATCATCGCTCATCCCCGCGAAAGATGTAACCATCGGCCGATTAATTGTAGGGACACGGCACTGCCGTGTCCTAACTTTGGGTTATATCAATATTCGTAATAAATTTAGTGTTAAAATACGACACTTAACAAAGTTAAAACTGTACACCCAAACACGGATTCAAATATATATCTTCGCGAAGGTTTGTAAGGGTAAGAATTCCAAACGCGCAGTTCTCCATTAAAGCCGCGCGAGGCTAAACTCAGCGAGACTTGACGGTAGTTTTCCAAAGTTCGCTGAAGCAATTGCCCGATTAAAATGCCTAAACTGTGCATTCCCAGCTTCCAAGTGCGGTAGCCACAGCGCGAGTTTTGAGCAATCCAAAGTTCATCGGCGATCGCCAATAAGCTAAAAATAAACCGATACATTAGTAATAGCAGTTCTGTGACTAACTCTGGACAGCGTAATTGTCTGAGAATCTGCAAGATTTCGGTAAATGGAACCGTTAAGAGGATGAAATACATACAGCTTGTCGATGCGAAGGCGCGGGCAAATAGCAGGCTCACTTGGTATATTCCCGTGCGGCTCACATACAGATAAAAAGTGCCGGTGCTAATGCCGCAACCTTGCCAAATATCCCACTGAATTTCCTGGATTTGACTTAACTCAACCGCACCCAGCGCCAAAGCAGGCAAACTTGTCAGCAAAAACATCAACGGTAGCGACAGCAACCGCAAATACAGTTTCCCCGGAATACCCGCATAGACGACGATCCAGACGGTCAACCAAAGGCCGATCGACAATTGGACGATCGCCCCAGAAACTAGAGACAGAATTAAAAGGGCGATCGCAAATGATAACTTGTGAGCTGGCGGCAACCCGCGCAAGCGATTTGTATAAGCCAGACTATCAATCTGATGGTTCATTCCGACGATTTACGATCGGACTGCTGCCGAGATTGCGATCGGCCTTTATACAACCCAATGACATACCCAACTACGCCAGCCCCGACTGCCGCTTGAGACGCAAACAATAGACTTGAAATTTCTCCGCTAGCCGGCTCAAACAAATGATTGAACCAAGGTTTATAACCCGGTTGAATTTCTGTAATTGCTTTCTTGGCTTGGTCATCGGCACCGCCATATTCACCCCGGACAAAAACGAGAGGAAACGCTGCCAGAACAATCACCGCGCCAGCCAACAGCCAATTTTGCCGCGAAATAGATTGGTTATTTTTTGTAGGTTTTTGACTCACGGCTTATGACTCCTGTCTCAATAATTTCAAAGTTTCCAACTCAGGCTTCCCGTAAGAATGCAGCCAATTCCAAACCAATAGAGTCAGCAATCCCTCACTGATTGCTAGGGGTACTTGAGTGATAGCAAAGATGCCAACAAACTTGATAAACGAAGCCATAAAACCGCCACTTGCTGCCGGAAAAGCTAACGCTAATTGAATCGAAGTCGTCACATAAGTCAGTAAATCTGCCAAAGCCGCCGCACAAAAAATTGCCGCCCGCTGGTTGCCAGTTTGCAACAGCAATTGATAGATAAAATACGCGGCAAACGGGCCGACAATCGCCATCGAAAACATATTCGCTCCCAGCGTTGTCAAGCCACCATGCGCTAACAGTAACGTTTGAAACAGCAGAACTAAAGCCCCCAGTACAGCCATCACCGAAGGGCCGAACAAAATTGCACCCAAACCCGTACCCGTTGGGTGAGAACAACTGCCCGTTACCGAAGGAATTTTTAAAGCAGAAAGCACAAAAGTAAACGCACCCGCCAAAGCCAGCAATAGTTTAAGTTCCGGGTGTTCTTTTGTAATGCGAGTAATCGATCGCAAACCTACTGCAAAAAAAGGCAACGCCACCATCCACCAAAAGGCCGCCCATTGCACCGGCAAAAAACCTTCCGAAATGTGCATAGCTGCGGCGGGCGTTGCCGAACCCAAGACAATATAACAACTCAAGCCAGCCATCAATCCCAAGCTGACCAATTTCCGATTTCTGGTCTTCACGCTGAACCTCGCAGATGAGACTATGTAAATTAACACATCGGCGGGCATCCTGACTCAGAAAGCGACATGACCTTCATTACAGTTGCGGGACAGCGCCGGACTTGCACCGAACTTTCCCCGTTTCCTCTAACGGCTGCTCCCCATTAGAACCGACTGGTTAGACATAGTTTAGTCGATCGCGTAAGTCTCAGCAAATATTTTACAAAAATTCATTCAGATTAACTAAGTCGAGATTACCTATCTTCTTCGTTCTATTCTTTCTCTTCCTTCGCGTCCTTCGCGCCTTCGCGGTTCGTTAAATAAATATTCTTTTAGTATTTATAAAGTAGTTTGTAGCCAGATAAACAACTATCGCAAAACAAGTAAACGCTATAATTTTAGTGAGTTTTGAGCAAAGTCGCCATGTTAGATTACAAATTCCCGAGGCCTTGGCCCTCAGCCGATGAACTACCAGACTCTGACGAAACGCCTGTGGATAACGAACTGCAAGAACTAATACCGGGGTTGTTAAAAGCAATCTTGCTGATACTTTGGTCAGAACGCATGGACTGGTTTTTTGGCATAGATATGGGTATCTATTATCACCCCGATCAACCTGCCATTGTGCCAGATGCTTTCTTGAGTTTAGGTGTAGAAAGATTTTATGATGAAGAATTGCGTCCCAGTTACGTGCTCTGGGATGAAAATGTTTTGCCGACTTTTGTGCTGGAAGTAGTTTCCCCAACTTATCGCAAGGAATACAGCACAAAGTTGGAGGAATATCAAGCTTTAGGTGTACTTTATTACATCATTTATTCTTCCCGCCGCCGCCGTAAACCGCGTTTGGAAGTACATAAGTTAGTCAATGGGAAGTACGAGTTGCAGCCAGGAAATCCAGTTTGGATGCCAGAAATTGGTTTGGGGATTGGTTGTGAAAGGGGAAGTTATTCTGGGGTGACAAGGGAGTGGTTGTATTGGTATGATGCCGATGGAAAACGTTATCTGACTCCTGAAGAACAGGTGAAAGAATCAGCGCAGCGCGCCCAACAGGAATCGCAGCGCGCCGATCGATTGGCCCAACGTTCCGATCGACTAGCTCAGCGACTGCGAGAGTTGGGGATAGATCCTGATAATCTGACATGATGGCAATCAAGAGCACCAGACTGACGGACTCTAGACGCTTAGAAACCGAGTTTTTCAACCGAGGTCGATCGTCCTCAACGAAAGATTTTCTGGAAAAAACCCGGTTGCCGCATCCAGGAATATGTGAATATTTATCGCAAAAATCAGGAAAAATGCAGCTAGATGTGGAAAAAACAGAGAGTTTGACGGAAAACATTGAGATGCAGCTCGAAAAAATGACAATCAGCAGAGGTTATTAAACAATGGTCGTGGATCTGCGTTCTTACGATGTCATCGGCTTTGGTGATGAAGTTCCAGGAGTTCTAGCTGTTATCTCGGCGGCCAGAGAATATCGTCGCCGCACAAAGCGTTATCCGCGAGTTCTGCTGATGTCTAAAGGAAGCTTGCAAGAAGGAATTGGCGGGCATTTGGTAAGAGGCGGCCTTGCTTATTTAGATAGAAGTCAGATTAGTGAAGAACTTCAAAAATCTTTAAATTTAGATATCTTTGGTTCACCGGCGGCAATCTATAAAGAGTTCCTGCAAAAATCCGGTGTCACCGCAATTGCACTTGACCCCCGCAAAGCCAGTGCAGCGCTGAAAGAAATGCTGTTACAAGCTGGAGTCGATCTCCTCAGCAAAGTAGAAATTCAATCAGTCAATAAAGAAGGTCAGAAAATTGCCAGTATAACCACATCTAAAGGCATAGTTTATGCCGGCAAGCAATTTATTGATGCCACTGTCAATGCCGAATTAGCTCAAGCCGCCGGCGTGAGAAAGCTGAAGGGATTTGAAACATTTGGTCTGCCTAATTCAGAACTTCCAGTTACCCTCGTTTTTGAAACCCAAGGACTCAGTGCAAGAGCACTGAAAGAACTCGATTACATTTATCTCAAACGCTTCACAAACCTTGCCGATTCCGAGAGTCAATATTTTTTGCTGTACGCTGCAGGCAAGGATGCCAAACTAGCAGAAGAACTTCGGCGGGAAATGATCGACACTAGAGGCAATCTCAAAACTCTGTGGGCGGGTAACGATTACATAGATGTTCGCTCGCCGGCTCTGTCTGTAGCTTACCACTCCTTTAGAGGAATAAAACTATCTTTTCCTGAAACCGGCGTAATTTTAGATGAGGGAAATATAGCAATACTTCCAAATCAAAGACTTTCGTGGAATGCGATTTTATTTGCAGTCAGCGCCAGCGAAGCAGAAGCCTTAGCGAGAAGCGGGAGCAAACCCACGGCTAATATGCAAAAGGAGATGTTATTTCTTACAACTTGGCTGAGGAGTTTGGGGGCTACTTCTGTTACTTATGCCTCAGAACTTTATATCCGACACGCCGGCAATGTGACGGGAGTTGTAGAACCTTTAACTGGCGCACAAATGCTGTTAGGTGGCGTACCAGTTAATGAGGCACTGGCAACATTTAGCTATCATTTTGATGTCCGCGGAGGCATCCCGGGTATTGGCGAGAAAGCAAACAGTTTAGGATGGTTTAAAAGTCTGAGTTTTAAACAGCCTATTTTTAATATTGGCATCCGCCACGCATTAATTAAAAACGTTCCTAACCTAGCAGTAGTCAGTCCGTGTTCTGGATTTGAAGGGTTGGCCTGTTCTGTCGGCAGAATAGTTGAATTCAACGCCGCAGTTGGTCAAGGTGTGGGTATCGCTGCGATTAATGCGCTTCTAAATAACAAAAATCTAGCCGATGTATCTAACCGAGAAGTGAGACAAGTTCTCGCTGAAACAGGTCAGCTACCTAAAATTTTTGGAATTCCAAATAATAGTGATGGAATGCTATTGGCGCAATTTGAGAATCTTGTCAGTTCGGATGCTATTGCGTAATAGCAATTTCAATTATGACTTACGCATCAAAACCTGCTGAAACCGGGTTTTTTACGCTGTTCTGCCGTCTGTAACGAGTCTTTCGGTAAAAAAACCGGTTTCTGACCACCCGTGCGTAAGTCCTATCAATCAACAATGCAGTAGTAGGTTGGGTCTGTAGAACGAAACTCAACACAAAAGTTTTTAGCAAGAAATCAGTGAAATTGCTATTAATATTATGCCATCTCGATCGAGAACTATTAAGTTGATTTGTAGTGATAACTTTAATCCTCATAAAATTCTGAGAACTTCTGTCATCACTACAAACCTATAACAGTGATTTTACCGGAAATTGTACAATACCTCGATCGCCTGCACTGAATTATTGTGCTGCGCGGCACTAACCGGTTAAACAACTTTTCAACTTGAGACTTCGCTTGATGTTTCCAGTTTGGTTTCCCGCACAAACAAGAAAAGCGGGAAAGCACATGAAAACGAAACAAGCACACCCAGAAGTAAGTACAGCCATACAAAACTTATATCCAATCGTTTCGACTCGACGTACATCCAAGTGCTTCCTGCTACAGTTGCGATAAACAAATCTAAACTTACCGATTTCGCAGCAAGATTAGCCGAACTCTCGTTTACAAAGTCGAGCAAGCCAGCATTGCTAAAAAACTGTAAGTTATAGTACCAAGGCAGCACAAGCCCCAGAATTGCTAGGATGAGATAAATGATTCGCTTAATGCTCATAACTTTACCCTACCAGTTCTTTGCTCAACTGTATTACCCTACTCGCTAACCACCAATCATTAATTCTTCTGCTGGCACTTCGGATGAATCCCCCCCTGCAAACAAATGTAAGCAATTTGACTTTTATCTAAATTCTTAGCCTCCGCAAAATCAACTCCTTGGAATCGACCGGATTTACTACCAGTCGGACTTTGAATAAATTGATCGGGAGCTGTTTTCCCCAGAAACACAGCGCCTTTAAAATTCACACCCGCTAAATTTGCGCCCCTAAAATCAACCGAACTCACCTCCGCATTCCGCAAATTAGCATCTTGCAACCGAGCATCTCTTAAATTCACGTTAGCGAGTTTAGTCGAACTCAAATCGGCATTTTGTAAGTTCGCGCCGCTCAAATCAGCACCGGACAAATCAGCACCTTGCCATTCCGATTTAGACAAATTTGTCAAAGACAACTGAGCGCCTTGAGCCTTCACTTTGCCCAAACGCGCACCTGACAAATCCGCTCCCGACAAATTCGCGCTTCCTATATCTGCCCCGGTAAAACTTGCGTTTTTTAACAGTGCTTGCTGCAAATTTGCTCCAATTAAAATAGAACTGCTAAAGTTAGCTGAATTCAAATTGCCGCTTGACAAATTAGCTTTGTTCAGGACAGCGCGCACAAAAGTAGTCCGGTTCATTACAGCACTGTTCAAAGACGCCCCGGTCAAATTTACTCCTTCCAAATTAGCGCCGCTCAAGTCAGAAATCCAATCGTCAAAGGTAGCCGGACGCCTGTCTTCGCCGGTGCCGTAAAAGCGAGATCCCTGCAAGCTGGCATTGGTTAAATTGGCATTTCTCAGCTTAATTCCCGACAAGTCAACTTTGTTTAATACTAAAGTAAACTGAGACGGGCCGGCAGGGCTTTGAGCTAAATCCGTGCGGCTGAGATCCGCGCCGTTGAGCTGGCTGCTATACACTGTGAGAATTTTGCCGATCGCCCTTTGTACTGTTCGCTGGCGGGCGGCCGCTAAGTCGCGTTCCGGGGCTTTGCCGCCGAAGCGCAGGGAATCGAGGTCGTTGCTGAGGGCTTGATTCAACCGCTGCAACTCAGGCAAAGCTTTCGGCCCGCT
>JAICRN010000170.1 GCA_025937335.1 Microcoleus sp. TY_ISSM_2_bin.22 | reverse complement strand
TCAGTGCGTGGTTCCCCTGAAAACCGAAACCGAACAGCAGCTTATCAAACAGCAACAATTATTAGATAAAATCGGTCAAACCTTAAACCAGCAGCAAATATCCGCCGCTAAACTTCAGGTAGAAACAGCGCAGCAAGAGGCCAACTTAAAAATTAGCGAAGTTACTAATTTGTTGCAAGCAATTGTCCAACAGCCACACGTACCTGAAAAATTGCGGATTTTAGCCGAACAATATCTCGCCCAAAAATCCAATATTTGGGAGCAACCGCAGCAGTTTGTCAAGCAAGTTGAGGCTTGGAAAGCAAGCACGATTCAGCTTGAAAAATTAATTGCTGACTTAGATCCTTTTGGCGTTTTAGAGACAATCAAAAACACTCTTGACGAGCATTTATCCCCCCTGCAAACTGCGGCCGTAACTTCGCAGCAGCAACTCGCCGAACTTCAAACAGAATTGAGCGAAATTACCGCTCAACTGCAACAGCAGCAACCGACAGCAGCATTACTTGTTGAGAGAAATTGGTGGGAGTCAGCATGGCAAACTATCCCGACTCAATACCAGCCAGAAGTTCCGAATACAGGATTATTCAGCGTAGCTTTTTTGAACAAAATTAAGCGTCTTTTCAAAACTTGGCAGCGGAAATTAGAACAAGAAGAAACAGCACTAAATCGTTCTCAAACGTTTGTGACAGATTGGATTCAAAAACTCCGCAATCCATCAGAAAAAGACCGCAACGATTTAAAGCAAATTTATATTGACAATGCCAACGTGATCGGCATTACTTGCGTGCAAGCTGCTAGCTTCGATTTTACTAAAAACTTTCCCAGCTTTGATGCAGTCATCGTTGACGAAGTTAGCAAATGCACTCCCCCAGAGTTATTAATTCCCGCTTTGAAAGGCAGAAAGTTAGTATTAGTCGGCGATCACAGGCAATTGCCGCCGATGTTTAATCAAAGTACGATCGACGATATTGCCGAAGACATCGGCTGTACCGGAGACGAACTTAGCTTCATCAAAGAATCTTTATTTAAAGTATTGTTTGAAACTGCCAGCGACAGCATCAAAAAAATGCTGACAACTCAATACCGGATGCACCCGCAAATCATGGGTGCAATCAATCAGTTTTACCAGCAAAAACTCAATTGCGGTATTCAGGAAGCAGATACCAAACGCGCCCACAACCTCGCAGGTAAAATTATTCAAGAAAACAACCATATCCTGTGGGTAAAAACGCCCATTGGACAAGGGTTTGAAGAGGAAAAACAGGGCACTTCGCGGTTGAATGTCAAGGAGATTGATGCGATCGAGCGTTTGTGCGAACAAATGGAGATAGCTTGGCAGCCCAAAGTTGCCGGCGGCGAACCGCCGAAAGAAATCGGAATTATCACTTTTTATGCTGCTCAATTAAATGCAATTAAAGACAGAATTGAAGGCGAAAGATTCCCTGCTTTGAGCATCCGCACTGGTACGGTTGACATATTTCAAGGCATGGAAAGACCTGTGATTATTGTCAGCACAGTGTGCAATAATGTTAGGGGCGATATTGGATTTGCTAAGGAACCGGAACGGGTGAATGTGGCATTTTCCCGCGCTCAAGAATTGCTGATTGTTGTCGGCTGCCACGATTTATTTACCCAACAAACAGGTACAGTGGGAAAAATGTATCAGGAAGTTTCAAAAACGGTGCGTCACTGCGGAGGTTTTGTAGATGTTTCTAGCGTCCTCAACTAAACCAATAGACTCGAATTTAAGTTCGCTAGCCGCACAAATTGAGCAACAAAATCCGGGTTTGTCTGTGTTGGCGGCGCGTCAATTCCGCTTCGCCATCCGGCAAACTCCGCTGGAGGTGGCGATTAGCGAACCGCGCCAGTTTAACGTGTTGGAAGAGTTCATTTTGCGGGCGGGCGTTGAGTTTGAACCCGCGCCAACTTTGAAGGAATTGGCGGATTTGCTGGGGTTGGACGAGATTTTTGTGAAGACTGCGGCGGCGACTCTGGTTAGTTTGGAAAGCTTGGAGGTGGCTGAAAATGGGAAAATTGCGATCGCCCCGCAAGGCAGAGTTTTTTTCGAGAAAGGTGCGGTTAGTCGATCGCAAATTCAATCAATTTATGCCATTTCCGATCCGCTGAATCAAACTCTTACCTTTAAATTCGATGCTTTAGCCGCAGAATCGGTCAACTTGCCCGATTTAGCGGATTTAGTATCGCTCGAACATAAAATTACTGACTTGGCGGATTTAAGTATAGCAGAAATCCAGCCGTTAATTCAAGCTTCCGGCTTAGGAATTCACGTCCCAGAAAACGGCAAAATTGTGTCTAAATGCGATGTCATCGGCGACGATTTAGATATTTGGCAAACCGTCTCGATTTTTGTGTTGTTAGATGCGATAGAAAATAAAACTACTATTCAAGTCCGACAGGGAAAGCAAATATTAGAAACCGCATCAAACTTGCTAAACACACTCGAATTTCAGCAAAAACTTTCCTTGAACGACTTGTTTCAAGTAACCCCAGACATCGCACAGCAAGAATTAGAGACAATCCCCGTCCAGAAAACTCCTCAAAAGCCATCTAAGAAGAAATCCAAGAAAACGATATGATAAGCACTACACTCCTGATTAACTTAAAAATTAAAACTATATACAAAATTAGGATGGTACCGATTGACAGTATACCGCGATTTTGGTATGATTAATACTTGTTTGCAATCGCGCTGAGAATTTGTCTGTGTCTGCCAAAGATACTTTCCACGAATCCGTAAAGCGAGCCCTTCAAAAAGAACAGTGGGTGATTACTGCCGATCCACTAAGGTTTAAGTTTGGCAATGTTAAATTTCAGGTTGATTTGGGAGCAGAAAGGTTAGTCGCAGCGGAGCGAGGAGGGGAGAAAATTGCAGTCGAAATCAAAAGCTTCCTCAATCCTTCTGTAATTACAGACTTTTATGCTGCATTGGGACAATTTCTCAGTTATCGGCTAGGTCTGGCATCTGTTGAACCTAATCGGAAATTATACTTGGCAGTACCAATTGACGTGTATAGAACTTTTTTTCAGTCTGAGTTTACTCAAGCTGCGGTACAACAGTATCAGGTATTGCTAATCGTATACGATGCAACAAATGAGGTAATTGTACAATGGACAAACTAGCTCAATATCGTCAGTACGTTCAGACATTAATGAGCCGTTATGCCGAAGATGATGTTTCAGATGATGAAGTCGAAGTGCAACTAATTTTAGACACAGAGCGAGATCATTATCAGTGGATGAATGTCGGCTGGGAACACTTAACCCGGATTTATCAAACCTTCATTCACATTGACATCAAAGATGGAAAAATCTGGCTTCAACAAAATTTGACTGAGGAAAATCCTGCGGAGGAATTAGTTGCAATGGGAGTACCGAGAGAGGATATTATTTTGGGATTGCAACCTCCATACAAACGGCCTTATACTGATTACGGTGTAGCGTAAAATGTCAAGCTAAAAAAAACAGAATACTCGGATCCCCGACTTCGCCAAAGTTGTCGGGTATCTAATTCGCCCTACTAAGCCTTGACGCATTTCAGCATCCGCAAAGTAGCAGCCGCGTAATTGCGCTTTGCAGAATCATTCGGAGCAAACCATCGCCAATTTCGTTAAAAGCGGCAGCAACAGAACAATAAGCAGACATTTGAGTAATAATAGAAGCAGCCCAATAATTCTGAGTGTCTGAAAAAGTTTTAAACGGCTCTTTAGCAACTAAATTCGGCTGCATTTCCCGCGCCGACAAACCAAATTCTGCAGCTCTTCGCAGCACCCCCATCTATTCAGCGCGAGTGATAGGCTGCGTAGGTTTAAAAGTTCCATTTTTATCGCGGCTAACTATCTTGTTGTCTCGCGCAAATAGAACTTTTCCGGCACTCCAGCGGGAGATATCAACCTCGCTATAGGGACGGATAGAAAGATTGCTAGGAAATGTGAGATTAGCACCTTGTATTCCTTTCAAGGATTCCAATACTAAAGATACCCATTGCTCTCTGGTAACAGCAAGTTGCGGTCGAAAGGTATTATTTTGAGAAAACCGGGCTACAAACCCAAAGCCAACAGCTTCTTTAATTTCGGAAGCGTAGATATCATCGGTCGCTATCTCCGAGTTGTAGAAAAGCCAGTATTGCCTACGGTATTGGTATTTCCTGCGGTATTGGCTGCGGTGTTGCCTGCGGTGTTTCCTGCGGTATTGGCTGCGGTATTGGTATTGGTATTGGCTGCGGTGTTGCCTGCGGTGTTGCCTGCGGTATTGCTTCGGTAT
The DNA here is from genome assembly GCA_025937335.1 of Microcoleus sp. TY_ISSM_2_bin.22. Classification (GTDB taxonomy): domain Bacteria; phylum Cyanobacteriota; class Cyanobacteriia; order Cyanobacteriales; family Microcoleaceae; genus Microcoleus. The sequence continues at coordinate 4,989 of JAICRN010000170.1, read as the reverse complement.
TGCCTCCGGTATTGCCAATTTCTCCTGGTGCGGGTTCATTCGTAGTGAAATAAAAGTGACCTAATGTGCGGCCTTGATAAGCTCTTTTACTCAAGCGCCAAGCAGGATCGAGAGTGATTTTCATGAATTCGTTAACATCGCCATTTGTGCGACCGATAATCACCGATTTACCTTGGTAATCTACCGGAGTTCCAATTAGTAGAACATTGCCATCAACACTTTCCAAAGTCAGGGTATATTTTAATGCTAAATCGGTGCCGGCCATGCGAATTGAAAAGCCGTTGCTGTCAGTTGCGCGACCACAAATACCGGTGAAATCAAAAGTAACTAATAACGGATCGACTTTCACGGGATTAGAGCCGCTTTCGCTCCAGCACTTCCGCTTGTCAGATACCTGTTCTACAATTAGCAATTGGTAGCCGCCGGAAGGGCGGGGTTGGGCGATGACAATTACTCGGTCTTGGTTAATGTCGGTTTCGTCAAAAGTAAATGCTTTAGCCGAACCGATCGCGCCAAGTGTTAAAATTGCTGAACCTGCCAGTGCTGCCACTGTTCGTACAAGTGAATGTTTCATAATTTTTCCCTATTTGCCCCTTGTTTTGATGAGACCTATCTAGAATATAAAAAGGTCGAGCTCTCCAGACAACAAGATAGAATTTTACCATCTCTTGTTCCGGTGATATCGTTTCCGGTTGCATCGTAATTAATATTACCCGCAGTCAGGACGCGGCACTGCCGTGTCCCTACAGTTAATCCGGTGATAGTTAGAGCCGAGGGGGCGAGGGCGGGCGAACCCTCGCCCGCAGTACGATTATTTTGGGGTAGGGAAACGGCATTGCCGTGTCTGACCTTGCGTGATATTAATTGCAGGAAACGATCGCACTATCCATCTAAAAAACGGTGCGTTACACTTGTTAACGCACCCTAAAACAAACATTCAAAAAGCGCCTTTCCTGTCTAGCGGAACATACTGCTAACAGAACTATCTTCGTGAATCCGCCAAATAGTTTCTCCGAGCAAATTCGCCACCGAAAGCACAGTCAACTGCTGAAAACGGTTCTCTTCAGGCACAGGAATTGTATTCGTAACAATTACCTCTTCCAAAATCCCGCTAGACAAACGCTCGATCGCCGGAGGGGAAAACACCGCATGAGTAGCACAAGCATAAACCTGCCTCGCACCCTCGCGGCGCAACAATCTCGCGCCCTCAGAAATTGTGCCGGCAGTATCGATCACGTCGTCCACCAACACGGCCGTTTTGCCCTTGACATCACCGATAAGATTCATCACTTCTGCCACGTTGTGAGCTTGGCGGCGCTTGTCAATAATTGCCAGGGGAGCATCGTCAAGCTTTTTGGCAAAAGCTCTAGCCCTAGCTACTCCGCCCACATCCGGCGAAACCACAACAATATCCGTCAATTGCTTGCTCGCCAGATAATCCAATAGCACCGGTGAACCGTAAACGTGATCGAAAGGAATGTCAAAATAACCTTGAATCTGAGCCGAGTGCAAATCCATCGCCAAAATGCGACCGGCGCCAGCTTGAGTAATCAAATTAGCCACTAATTTTGCAGTAATCGACTCTCTTCCGGCCGTTTTGCGATCGGCCCTAGCATATCCGTAATAGGGAATGACGGCAGTAATTTGTCTAGCCGAAGCGCGGCGACAAGCATCGATCATAATTAACAATTCCATGAGGCGATCGTTTACCGGACAGCAAGTTGGCTGAATCAAGTAAACATCGCAACCCCGAATCGATTCTTGAATTTGAACGTAGAGTTCTCCATCAGCAAACCGCTTGCGAACCATCGGCCCCAAATCGATCCCCAGATAGCGAGCCACCTCTTGGGCGAGGGGAACATTAGCAGAACCGGAGAACAGCCGCAGACGGTCGTGAGCGGAAATCGGCGGCTCGGGAAGCGGAAGCGGTAAAGTAGCAGAACGGATCACAGCAGGCCTCTTGCAGGACGTTTATTCCACCGCTATCTTACCATCTGAAACTAGAAATATTCAGCCAATTTTTTGAGAGATTTAACTTTTGGGGCGGTCACAAGTGTTAAGTTAGGCCGATTGAATAGGAGTTGCAGAAATATGTCCGAGCGAGCAGGTTTCTCGCCCGCATTCTGCACCCTCAACCCTCACAATCGGTTTTTACTTATTTTTATCCAGCAATAAGCTATAAATTATACTTTGATACCGTACACTAGCGGACGAAAAACTTTTTAAAGGGATAATTTATTATTTTAAAGCCCAGATTCGGCATCCTCAAAGGTCACAATCGGTTTTTACTTATTTTTATCCAGCAATAAAACTATAAATTATACTTTGATACCGTATATTGACGGAGAAAAACTTTTGAAAGGCATAATTTATTACTTTAAAGAGAGAGTTTTCTGCGTAATTATGCTGGTGACACCCCAGGGTGCGGAATCTGGGTTAAAGATAGAGTTTTCTGCGTAATTATTATGATGCGTGATACCCCAGGGTGCGGCATCAGGGTTCTCGCGAAATCTATACTGGCAGAAGTACGATCGCACTTCTGCCCCTGCATCTAAAAATTCTGGCGTGAGTCAATTTGGGGTCGAGGCTGGAAGTGCAGCCGCCCAAAATTCGGTCGAAGGTCTAAGGCATCCGGGTTGAATGCGATAAAAATGCCACCAACAGGCAATAAACTTGAAAAATACTGTAAAAAAAGTTAAGAATCGGAAGCATACTCCAGATTTTTGATATCGGGCAAAGCAAGGTAGAAATCGATGAGCTTAAGAGAACGCATTGACGCAGAAATCAAAGCAGCCATGAAGTCCAAGGACAAAGTTCGCTTGGAAACAGTTCGCGGCATCAAGAAATTTATTCTCGAAAAAGAAGTCAGCCTCCGTCCTTCCGGCCAAGACACGCTGACAGAAGCTCAAGAAATGGAACTTTTGATGCAAATAGCCAAACAGCGCCGGGATTCGATCGAACAATACCGCAAAGGTGGCCGCGAAGATTTAGTCGCACAAGAGGAGGCGGAGTTAGCAATTGTTGAAGAGTATTTGCCACCGCAGATGTCAGACGAAGAGGTGAGTCAAGTCGTTGACGAAGTGATTGCTTCGGTTGGCGCTACTTCTGCAAAAGATATGGGCAAGGTGATGGGCAAGGCAATGCAGCAGCTTAAAGGCAAAGCAGACGGTAACAGAATTCAAGACATGGTGAAAGCAAAGCTTAGTCAGTAGTCATTAGTCATTAGTCAGTCGTCAGTCGTCAGTAGACATCTCCCATAAATAATCTCAAGCTTTATAGAGATGTATGGCTTAGGCCGGGGGCGACAATTTATTAGGGCTAAGGCCAAAAAACCCGGTTTCTACGAAAAATCGTGCATTTCTCCCTTGAGATATTGACGCAGAAACCGGGTTTTCGATCGGATCTGCGGGTTGCAACCTGTGTATTTTTGTGAAAAAACCCGGTTTCTCACCATCCTTGCGTTCAAGAATGTCAAAAAAATGTACAATGCTAATTTTGGTCGGGACTGGGGACTACAGACAGTGAAGTATGCTCAAGAGCACTAAAGACCTAGGATTACTAAGTCTGCGAGCGATCGTCTATTTTTTAACAGTTTCTACTTAAACTTATGCAGCCACCTATTGCTATTGGAACTCTCCTACAAAACCGCTACCGCTTGGTGAATATTTTAGGTCAAGGAGGATTTGGCCGGACTTATTTAGTAGAAGATTTGGGGCGGTTTCAAGAACGCTGCGCCCTGAAGGAATTGATTCCGGTGCAAAGCGGGCCTTACGTTTTGGAAAAATCGAAGGAATTGTTTCAAAGAGAGGCGGCAATACTTTACCAAATAGGGCACCCACAAATTCCCCAGTTTCGGGCAATATTTGAAGAGAACCAGCGTTTGTTTTTAGTGCAGGATTACGTGGAAGGGATGACTTACCGCGAACTGTTGCTCGATCGAACTTCAACAGGCCGCACCTTCACCGAAGCCGAAGTCTTGATATTTATCCGGCAAATGCTGCCGGTACTGGCTCACATCCACGCCCGCGGCATCATCCACCGCGACATCTCCCCAGAAAATATCATCTGCAGGGAAAACGATCGAATGCCAGTGCTGATTGACTTTGGAGTGGTGAAGGAACTCGCCACCAAAGTCCAGTCTCCCGAAGGAACAGCCCACGCGACAACTGTCGGCAAAATCGGCTACGCGCCGATGGAACAGTTGCAAAGCGGGCGGGCAACTGCCAGCAGCGACCTCTACGCTTTAGCCGTAACGGCGATCGTCCTGCTGACAGGCAAAGAACCGCAGGAATTGCTCGATCAAACAACGCTGCAGTGGAATTGGCAGCAGCGAGTGCAGGTGAGCACGGGTTTGGCTTTGGTGCTGAATCGGATGTTGAGCCGATCTCCACGCGATCGATATCAATCTGTCAGCGAAGTCGCCCAAGCACTCGACGGCCAAACTAATCCTAAGCCTAACCCGCCAACTGTACCGCCCGCGCCAGCAGCGGTGCCGACAAACCCTTCGCTAATAGCAACGGTGCCCGTGGGCCGGCCGCCGGAGCCAGCCGCCCAGAGTTCCCACCCGCAAAACCAGCCAGACCCATTAATTGAGCCTGCTGGCGACTCTTTTTGGGACAATCCCTTTGCTGCGATCGGTCTGCTGGCGGGCTTAGTAATCTTGACGGGCTTCGGTTCCTGGGCTTTAGTCGGCTCATTTCTCAACAATTCGCGCCCCAAACCCACTCCGACACCGCCAGCACTTACAAGTCCGACGCCGACACTAACTCCGGTACCAAACCCGCTACCTTTGCCAACCCCAACCCCGCAACCTTTGCCAACCCCAACCCCGCAACCTTTGCCGGAACCGAGTCCAGAACCTTTGCCGGAACCGAGTCCAGAACCTTTGCCGGAACCGAGCCCAGAACCTTTGCCGGAACCGAGCCCAGAACCTTTGCCGGAACCGAGCCCAGAACCTTTGCCGGAACCGAGCCCAGCACCAACTCCGAC
>JAICRN010000009.1 GCA_025937335.1 Microcoleus sp. TY_ISSM_2_bin.22 | reverse complement strand
TTAAAGCCACCAAAAAAAGCCTTCCAAATTTGATAAGTTTTGCCAGATTCTCGATAACCGTTAGGATTTTTGGCATCCCACCAGCGCTCCACATTAAACTTAACCGCTTCCGCGTCAAAATCAGTACCGTCGTGAAACTTTACCCCCGAACGCAACTTAAAAGTCCAAGTTTTGCCATCTGTAGAACTTGACCATTCAGTAGCGAGACTCGGCTCAAGTTCCACAGTTCCCGGTTTGAAATCAGTCAAGCGATTGTAAATTTGGTCGATAACAATCACCGAATTGCCATCCGTAATATTTCCCGGTTCCAGATTGACCGGCTGCCCACCCGCACCGTAGACTAAAGCCCCAGCCGGAACCGCAGCAGGAGTTGGCGGAGTTGGAGAATTATTGCTAACGGTGTTTGAGGGCGTGCCGCAATTTGAGAGAATTACAGCCATCCCAAAAACTAAACCTAATAAAACTAAACGCCAGGATTTTAACAACCTCATCTCAATAGCTCCTGTTTAATAAAAAATTGTACTCAGATAAATTTTTAACTAATTTGCTCTTCCTATCCCATCTGCGAACTCTGCGCTATCTGCGGTTGATTGAGTGAATTATATATTAAATTTAAACTTAATTAACAAACAAAATAGAGCAAGCTGATGATATCACCTTCAAGGCCAAAATCTCAACTCACACATTTACTTTAGGCGACGCAACCAGCATGGCAGCCAACCTTTGCTGCCATGCTAGAGGCTATCTCAAAACCGATGCAAGGCTTCACAAAAAAGGCATTCACGGTTTATTCACTGCCGAAATCAGACTCCAACTTGTCCGGTAACAGCTAAAATCAAGTCCGCGTCAATAAACACAAATCCTGTACGGCGATCTCGGATATTTGTAAACCCGCCGCGACTCAATAGGCAACAGTCATGCGCCTGCGAATAAACTGAGGCCGTTCAACTTCATCCAGCAGGGCGATCGCAAAATCTTCAGCCGAAATTCGGCTTTTACCCTGTTCGTCAACAACTAACATATCGCTTCCTAATCGAAATTTACCAGTCCGATCCCCCGCTTCAAATTCTGCCGCCGGACTGATAAAAGTCCAATCTAAATCAGCAGTTTTGTAAACAGCAAGTGCCTCCCGATGAGCAAGAGATGCTGGACGATACTGTTCGGGAAAATCAGGAGTATCGACAAGTTGAACGCCCGGAGTTATTTCTAGACTACCTGCACCGCCAACTACAACCAAGCGATTAACGTCGGCACGAGATAAGCCGTCAATCAGCGAATAAGCTGCTGTTACAATGTCTCTAGCTAAAATCGAGTTATTAGCAGTAGCAGCACCGGGCCCGGCGGCGCTGATAACGGCATCGTCTCCTCTAACAATTTCAGCCACACTCTCAGCATCGAGAACGTTACCCACAACCACGGTTAGGCGATCGCCCGAAATCGAAAAACGCGACGCATCCCGGACGATCGCTGTTACATCGTGTCCCCGCATCAACGCTTCAGAAACAATGCGACTGCCAGCCATGCCATTTGCACCAAATAATGCCAACTTCATTAAAAATCTCCTATTTTTTTGCTTAAATTACTCACTAATTGGTATGAGAAATCAGCAGTTATATCTAGTGATGTAAATTGACCGTAATTCCTGTAATGGCAGGCTGGTATGGCTGGTTCACCAGTATCTATGATTCACATTCAGAGTATCGGTAAACCCGCTCTTACTTAAACATGGCGATTAAACCATTCAGCAACATTACCAACTGCTAAATCGATCGTTTCAGGCTCTTCATAAAATTGAAACTGCACCCGATCGCCCAACCAAACAAGATGCTTATCTGTAGCTGCAATCAGCTCAAATAACTTTTTAGGCAAAACTGAACCGCTCGCGGCTCTGTCAGCGTGTACCATTAACAGCGGCAAATTCAATTTTTTGACAGTTTCATCAACCCGATAAGTCCATAATTCCGCTTCGCTCATCGCAGCCACTCGGTTTTCCCATTGGCCCAAAAAATCCCAAACAGGGCCGCGCTCAGCCCAGCGGATGTACCACTGATAAATCGGTTTTGGCAGCAGCAAAGCGTTAGGATCGTTCAAGCTGACAATTGGAATATAATCAACTTCACCTGTTGTTTCATATTTAGTTTTTGCTTGACGACCCCGTTCAATACGATCCCGAGTTTTCTCCTCGCCGCCGCTGTATTCATCAATCGTTTCTTTGGTGAGATAATGACCTGCCACGAGCGCTAATGCCTTAATTCTAGTGTCTTCTACTGCTGCCTGAATAGTCCAATTTACACCTTGGCATACACCCAGCAAATACACTCTATTTTTATCAACTTCTGGGCGGCTGAGCAAATAACTAACTGCGGATTTTAAATCAGAAACTTTGGCTTGCGGACTTTCATAGTGGCGGGGTTCGCCGCCGCTTTCGCCGTGAAAAGAAGGGTCAAAAGCCAAAGTTACAAAACCCGATGAAGCCATGCGGGTAGCATATTGGATAGGCGATTGTTCTTTAACAAACGCTACCGGGCCTAAAATCGGGACAGCAGGCGCTGGTTTGGCAAGATTGGTGGGAATATATAGATTCCCCACCAATTCAACACCGTTGCTGTTAAAGGTAACGCGCTCCATTTTGTAGGAACCGCGAGCCGATTGTATGTCTGTATTTTGCATATTTTCCTGTTGGGCGCGGCTCGCTCTAGGTATCAGGCTCAGCAAGAAGCCGCTGACTCCGGCTGCACCCGCTTTTATTAACTTTCTGCGTGAAGCATTCGATCGGTTTACTTGGACTGCAAACATCGCTTTAACCTGTAGGTTTCTGCATAAAAAGCAGCATAAGTCAATTGCACCAGCCAAATCTTGTAAATTCTCCCGATAAATTGCAAAATCTGGCGATACTGGCTTCGCCTCAGAACAGATCGCGATACTGTCGCGGAGTCAGACTGGTATAGCGGCGAAAAACATTAGTAAAGTGGCTTTGATCGCAGAAACCGACAGATTGACTAATATCAGCAAGGGTGAATTTTGGATTAGAGAGCAATTTTTTTGCTCGCTCAATGCGGCACTGCAATACATATTGATGGGGAGAGAGTCCCGTACTTTGTTTAAAGAGTTTTCCAAAGTGATGAGAACTCATCTGCACAACAAGTGCCAGTTCTGCCAAACCCATATCGCGATCGAGATTATCTTGAATGTAATCCAGAATCTGCTGCAATTTGGATGGAGATAGTTTTCCTAATTTAGGAGAATTGGTAATTTTTACTGTACAGTGATGTCGCAGCAGATGCACTGCTAGCAAAGTTTGCACAGATTCCACATAAAGGCGATCGCAATAATCTCTGCTGAGCTCCACTTCCGCACTGAGGGTAAGAGCAAGCTGTTCGAGAAGCGGGTCGCGAATGGCGAAGCGATCGATTAATTCGATTGTTTGAGGTGCCCGATTTCTTCCGCAAGATCCGCTAACGCAACTTTCAATCGCAATCCGTTCTAGCACCGCAGCCGGCAAATAGATATCTAATATTTCAACAGCACAATCCCAAAACCACTCAGGTTCTCGAAAAGCAGGTACAAAAGTGAATAAACCAGGCAATGTTAGCCGCTCAATCAACTTCCCACCATCTAACCGCCTTTCTAAACGCCGTTCTAAATTACCTGGATTCGCAATGTGGAGGCTGAGGCAGTGGTCTGCTATTCCAGGGTCGGCAATTCGCTCTCCGGGTGGAGTATAAACTGTGCGTTCGACACGCAAACAATCTTTAAATATCGGCATACAACAACCCGATTCGGGATTGGCAAACATCCATCTTTCTCTCTTTTCTCTTTCTCTGCGCCCTCTGCGCCCTCTGCGGTTCGTTGAAAAAAATCTACTTTACATCAAGCAATAGGATGGCTATAGACGATCGCACCCAACCCTACAAATCAAAACTCTCTTCACCAATACTTCCCAGTTCCCCGCTACCCAGAAACTCTTCTTCCTCTACTTCCTCAATCCCCGACTCGAAACTTTCCACCACAAACGGCAAACCAGCAGCCATCAAACCCCGTTGAATCAGTTCCGGCGTTTCCTCAAACAAAACAAATAGGGGATGAACAGCCTCAGCTTCATCGCTGTAAATATGTCTGTAGCGGTACGGCATCACCCATTCGTAACCTTTATCCAGCCAAACCTGAGACTGCCGCCAGCGGCCGAGCAACTCAGAAAACTCTTCGCCCGGACGATGAATGAAAATCAAAATTTCCACTCCAATTTTAACTTTCCATTCAGGATCGCACATCAAAATCGCCAAATCGCAGGGCAAACAAACTGCCTGTCCGGGCGATATGCTAGTGCCGCCTCTTCCCGCATAAGAAACCCCGTCCCGCAAGCGCGCAATTGGCAAAGGAATTGTGATTAAACTATCATGGGCGCGGCGGATACTCGGAATCATTTCCATGTAAACCCGATATTTTTTCAGCAGGGCGATCGCGGCAGAAGATTCGCTGTATTCTGCTAGTAATGTCTCGTAATGTGATTGTTTAACAGACATTTTCAAACCAAAGAATAAGTAATTACTAATTGCTGCTAATTGGTAATCGATCGCTTCTCGTTACCAGGAAGACCCTGATAATGAAGATTTGGAGGCTCTGCCTCCAAATCCTTTTCTCCTTTGAATCGAGGCTGTGCCTACTCCAAACGCATTCCCAGGCAGAGCCTGGGAACGAGTAAAATAGTCATTGGTCATGCGTTAATTGCTATTAACTAATAACTAATAACTAATTAGCCCTTTTTTACAGCTTCTGGAACACTGCGAACATCGGCAGATACATCGACAGCAAAATCGAACCTACGATAGCACCGACGACAACAATCATCAGAGGTTCTAGCATACTGGTAAGTCCTTTTACTGCTTCTTCAACTTCCGTTTCGTAGAAAGCGCCAACTTTCATCAGCATCTTGTCAAGTTCCCCTGTCTCCTCGCCAATTGCCATCATTTGAATGGCCAAAGACGGAAAAACAGCTTGTTCTTGCAAAGCAATACTGATCATGCCGCCGCTTTGAATTTCCTGTCTCGCATATTCGATCGCATTAGATATCGCCTGATTCCCCGCCACATCTCGCACAATTTCCAAAGAATTGAGAATCGGCACGCCCGATCGCGTCAGCGACCCAAATATCACGCAAAACCGAGCCACAGCAGATTTTTCGATCAAATCTCCAAAAATCGGCAGCTTCATGGCAATCCTATCTATTTGCAGGCGGCCTACTGGAGTTTTATAGTACATATCGAAGGCAATTTTAAGGGCTATAATCACCCCAATAACTGTCACCTGTTGGATGGGAGGCCAAGCCGTACAAAATGCACTAATTGACAACATAAACACCGTAAAAGCAGGCAAATCTGCACCAATATCCTTAAAAATCTTAGCGAAAGTTGGTAGCAAGAATATGGTCATTGCGAAAAAAATCACGATCGCGATAAAGAACACAGTCTTCGGATAAGACATCGCCGAATTAATTTCAGCCTCCGTCTTGTGATTTTTTTCCATCATCACCGCCAGACGGTCTAGGGTTTCATCTAGGACCCCCCCGACTTCTCCCGCCGCCACCATACTGATAAACAGTTGGTCAAAAACATCAGGAAACTTAGCCATCGCCTCTGCCAAGTTTATCCCCTCCTGCACGTCAGCATTCATGCTTCTGAGCGCTCGCTTCAACTTAGCATTAGAACACTGCTCGTGCAGCACGGAAAGGCATCTAACGATCGCCACCCCTGCATTAAACATAGCCGCAAACTGACGAGCAAAAATAGCCATATCCTTAACAGTAAGACTGGTAAGGTTATACTCAATTTGCTCCTGAATCTTACTGAAATCAAAGCCACCTTTCGGTTTTTCGCGGATAACGTTGGTAGCCACAGCTCACCTCTGAAAATTTATTAAAAGTTATGACTCATCAGTCATCAGTCATCAGTTCTTTCTACGCACTCCAGACTAATGACTGCTGAATGAATTAATGAGCTCCTACCTTGGTGCCACCAACAGGTGCCGGGCCGATCAAACGTTCGAGTTCGTCAGCCTTAGAAGCCTTGCCCATTGCCGATTCCCAAGTGATTTTACCGCTCTTGTAAAGTTCAGCGAGGGCCATTTCCATCGTCCTCATGCCCAATTTCGCCCCCATTTGGATTTGGGAGTAAATCATTGGAGTTTTGCCCTCCCGGATCAAGTTAGCCATAGCTGGAGTATTCACCATGATTTCCATAGCGCAGCAGCGGCCGCCCCCAACTTTCACGACCAAATTTTGGCTGCAAATTCCCACCAAAGAGTTAGACACCTGGGCGCGAACCTGGGGTTGTTGAATTGGCGGGAACACGTCCAAAATCCGATCGATCGTTGCACCCGCAGAATTAGTGTGCAAAGTTCCCATCACCATGTGACCCGTTTCCGCAGCCGAAATTGCCAGACCGATCGTTTCCAAGTCGCGCATTTCCCCCACCAGAATCACATCAGGGTCTTCGCGCAAAGCCGCTCTCAGCGCATTAGCAAAGCTCTTAGTATCTTCGCCCTTTTGGCGCTGGTGAAACAAACTCTTGATATTAGGAAACACATATTCGATCGGATCTTCAACTGTGAGAATGTGTTCCGCCCGCGTCCGGTTGATCAGATCCAACAAAGCAGCCATCGTAGTAGTTTTCCCAGAACCCGTTTGTCCTGTCACCAACAGCATACCTCTGGGTCTTTCCGTCATATCCCGCAAAACCTGCGGCACGCCTAAAGCATCTGCATTAGGAATCTTAGAAGCCAGAGCCCGCATACAAGCAGCCCAAGCACCCCGCTCCCGGTAGACATTGACGCGGAACCGAGCCAATCCCCGAACGCCGTAAGCGCAGTCGAGTTCCCAATCCATTTCCAACTGCTTGCGCTGCATATTGTTGAGCATTTGGAAAATCAGGATCTGCACTTCCTCAGCAGACAGAATGTCGCCGTATTGTGACTGAGGAGTTAATTTCCCGTGGACGCGGAAGAAGATAGGTGCGCCTGCTTGGATGTGTATGTCCGAACCCCCTTGTTCTACCAGGGACTCCAGTACGTCTTCAATCATCAGACCCATAGATATCTCTCCTCGATCGAGTTGATAGTTATTGACCAATCTAGCTCAGTTAACAGTCAACAGTTAATACTCAACATTTAACAGTCAACAGTTAACTGCTGAATCAATCCAAAAAGCGCGGCGTCAAGCAGTACGGACAATCCAACATCTCCGGCTTCAATTCCGCCCGACAAGTTTTGCAGGTAAGTCCCTGCTTGCGTTTGGCTTTCAGTTCAGCTTCCAATCCCGAGTCTGAAAACGTCACCCGCTCGACTTCGTCAAAGGTAGTCGCGCCTACCCGCACTAACTGCAAGCTGTAATCCAACAGCGTTTTCATCCCTTCTTCTACTGCTGCTTCCTTAATTTGCTCTGTAGGAGCTCCTTGAGTGATCAGAGTTTGAAGCCGCTCAGTATTTTTCAGGAACTCGTAAACCCCTACCCGTCCTTTGTAGCCTAGGCCGCCGCACTTGGTACAAAGTTGCTCGCGTTCTGCTAGTTGTTTCCTTTCCTCCACCGGGACAATGTTAGCCCTGTTTACAGTCAGATCGATTTCTTGAGAAGCCGACAGACCGTACCGGCCGAGTTCTTCAGCGGTAGGCTGGTAAGGAATGCAGCATTTGTCACAAACGCGCCGCATCAGACGCTGAGCCAACACCCCTAACAGAGCCGCCGAAACCATGAAGGGTTCTACGCCCATTTCGTCCAAACGGGCGATCGCCCCGGCCGCATCGTTCGTGTGCAGCGTCGTCAGCACCAAGTGTCCCGTCAAAGCTGCTTCCAGAGCCGTTTTTGCCGTTTCTTTGTCCCGCGTTTCCCCGACCAGCAGCACGTCAGGGTCTTGCCGCAAAAACGCCCGCAGAATGTTGGAAAAAGTCAAGTCTTTTTCCCGAATTACTTGACATTGGGTAATCCCCGGCAAAGCATATTCGATCGGGTCTTCCGCCGTACTGATATTAATCCCCGGATCGTTGCGTTCCGCCAGAATCGAGTACAGAGAAGTTGACTTGCCCGAACCAGTCGGCCCCGTCACCAAAATCAGTCCGAACGGCCGACTAGCAGTCTCTCGGACTAAAGCCAGAGTTTCCTGGTCGGAGATTAACAAACCCAAACCCAACTGAGTGCTAGAACTGTCCAAAATCCGCAGCACGATTTTTTCGCCGTACCGCGAAGGCAAGCTGTTCACCCGGAAATCCACCGTGCGTCCCTCAAATACCCGGCGGATGCGGCCGTCTTGAGCTTGTCGGCGTTCGGCAATATCCAAGTTGGCAATAATCTTGAAACGAGCGGTAATCGATGCGACTACCTGCTTGGGAAACCGGAAATACTCTTGCAGCACCCCGTCTTTCCGCATCCGAATCCGCATGAACTCTTCTTGAGGTTCTACGTGGATGTCAGAGACCTTTTCCGACAAAGCTTTAGCCAAAATGATATTGACCGCCTTAATTACCGGAGCGGCCTCAGCATCGTCCAAGGTGTTAGCTAGGTCTTCTTGGTCGGCAGTCTCCTCTTCTAGCGAGAGCTCGCCAAAATCTCCCTCCCCTAGCTCTAGCTTTCTCTGCTTTTCGGCTGCTGCTATTTTGGCTGCTACCTTAACTTGGTCGTCTTGATAGGCCGAAGTTATGTCCTGATAGTCGTCTGGCGTAATCACCCGTCGCTGCAAAGCTAAACCGTGAGGCTGTAAAATCCGCCGTAAATCTTCTATAGCGTTGAGGTTGTCGGGATCTACCATTGCCACCATAATCGCCGGAGGCTCAGTTTCAGTCCTCGCTACAGGTAAAAACCGACCTTGGTGACAAATGTCGATCGAAATCTTCAACCCGTCTAGCATCACTCCGAGTTGCTCGTTAGAGATTTCGCTCATCTCCGGGTCAAATGCTTCAACGCCGTAGACTATCTTCCGTTCAAACATCTGCTGCTTCTTGTAAAGTCGCAGCAACTCTGGAGGCAACGGCTGCCCGGTAAGTGCTTCTAATACCTCAGTCAACCGCTTGCCGGACTTCTGGCTTTCAATTTGAGCTTGCTTTACTTGCTCGCTGTTGACGTAACCCGACTGAATCATCTTGGTGATAGCCGGAGTAAACTGGCTCAAAGAAACTATCGATGTGGAGCGAGGCGGGGATGTGCTAGTCATAAAAAACACTCAATAGGTGGAAAACTCAGTCACAAAGAGTGCTGAGAGGAAAACCAACGCGGGGTTTTAACCCCCGTATTTTTTGCTTGCGGATCGGCTATCATTTTCTTGCTCAATCCCTATCTGTCAAGTGTAAGCTCGCAGTCCCCTCTAAGCTTCGTCCACAAATTGACGAGACGTTGGAGAGATTTGCCGATGCTTGCAATCACATTTTGTTCGTTGAGTGCTAAGTTGCTTGCTTACCTGATTAACTTGCGGGATACTCTCGTTATAGCCTCAGGGCGCATCACTTGGGGATTGCCCGTACCGGGAGAGAAAAGCGGGGCGGGGTGTGTCGCCTTCCCACTCTCATTTTATATTCCCAAATTGTTTGGTCAAATTACAGCGCCCGTAGAGGCGCGCTTAGCTGTACTAAATTAAAGATTAGCTGTGTTCTGTGATGATAGCTTTTACGAAAGCCTCGATCGCCCTTTTGAAATATATTTTGATTAATTATCTGCGATCGGTCAGTTCTCGATCGTCGGCTGCATGAGTCCCCAGCCCAAATTTTGAGCAGCTCTACTTTTTTGCCACCAAATATTACTTTGATTGTACCTTGGTGTCCGAACCTTGGTCGCGTAAGCTTGACGGTTCAAAAATCTTGGAAACAGGCAAATTAGATATCAATCGTATCTACAGAGCAGCACCTCCCCGAAACCAGGTAATTTCTGTCATTTGACTGGCATAAATTCGAGCTTTCAAGCGACTTCGGTACCTAATTATAAAAACTTCCGCCCCAATTTGCCTCAAAATTAACAGCGTCGTATGTGAGTGAGAAAAGCGCAGAGAACTCTCTACTCAGTCACTAAATACAAATTCATATTTCTGGCGAATTTGCCAAGGTAACCAACGGTAAAAGACAAGCAGATTCTTGCGAATAAAACAGCCGGGAAGACGGACAATTTTAAGTAACTCTTGTTGGCAGTAGAGTATGAAGCATCAAGCTTCTTACTCGGTAATTGTTCTAGTAAACTAACAGCCAAATACAATTTTCAAACTCTATCTAAATGCGAGGGTTTTAATCCCAAAGTAAAAAGCAACAAACGTTCTGTTAGCCAAAATTGCGGCCCTACTATCGAGAGAAAAAGAAACAACCCTTTCAATAAAATATTGGAAGCTTTGAGAGATGCCTCCATATTGGGCGAGATTTCCTATGAATTAGATGATGCCATACACAATAAATTATAGTTGTCTAGATTTACCGGGTTAAAGGTATCTGCTAGAATTGATAGGGTTCTGTCGCGCAGCTTTTATGATTGACGAGGAAAAACAGCAAGATCGAGATCCTAACTCAACAGGGGAAACCCCAGAGGGTTCGCCAATGGCAAGCGAAAATCCGCAGGCACCAGCAAACGAAGCAGCCGATTGGGAGCTCGAACTTGCTCGAGCTTATCAAAGTGCTCAGGCCGATCGCCCGCCAGCAAACGCATCCGGGGATACCATCACCGGCAGTTCCACCAACAGCCCGACTGCAGACGCGGCGGAGTCATTGAATAAGGAACTGGCCCAGGCAACAGATGAAAAAGAGGCTTTAAAAACTCAGTTGCAAGCCGCATCCGCTCAACTAGAAGAGCTCAAAAATCAAAATCTCCGCCTAGCAGCAGATTTTGAGAACTTCCGCAGGCGCACCCAAAAGGAAAAAGAAGAGCTAGATTTACAGGCAAGGTGTGTCACGATCAAACCCCTGTTGCCGGTAATAGACAATTTCGAGCGCGCTCGATCGCACATCAAGCCGCAAACCGACGGCGAAATGAACATTCACAAAAGCTACCAAAGCGTTTACAAGCAAATGGTAGATAGCCTCAAGCAAATCGGGGTTTCTCCGATGCGCCCCGAAGGCGAACAGTTTGACCCCAACCTCCACGAAGCTCTACTCAGCGAGCCAACTGACGAACACGAGGAAGGAACGATTATCCAAGAACTAGAACGCGGCTACATTCTGGGCGATCGCGTCTTGCGGCACGCCAAAGTGAAAGTTGCAGCGGCTGGGCTATCTGTGGTAGCCTCAGATGAAAATCCCGATAGTTCGGAAAGTTAATCGGGATACAAGCTACTGCATTCCTCAAAGTCACTGACCCCCGAATTCTATTCGGGGGCCCCAAGGCGACAGATTAACCAAATTCTTAATTCATGACTAAAAGCAGGTCGGCGCTTGCTCAAAAAAATCTGAAAAATGTTTTTACCCGTCTTTGATATTGCCTGATTGACATCAAGTTTATTTCCTAAAAATCAGGTCTGGTGATGCTTGTTTTGACAAGCTAAGTCCTTTTTCATCCCCCAACTTGTAGTTGGAGATTTCCAAACATCCCACAAAGTTTTATGAGGCGCTATGGGAAAAATTATTGGAATTGACTTAGGCACGACTAACAGTTGCGTAGCTGTGCTAGAGGGCGGTAAACCCGTCGTGATCGCCAATTCCGAGGGCGGCCGCACAACTCCGAGTATAGTAGGATTTGGCAAGGCGGGCGATCGCTTAGTAGGTCAATTGGCCAAGCGGCAAGCTGTAACTAATGCTGTAAATACTGTCTACAGCATCAAACGATTTATCGGACGGCGGTGGGACGACACGGAAGAAGAACGAGCCCGGACTCCCTATACCTGCATCAAAGGCAAAGACGATACCGTTAACGTCCAAATTCGGAACAAGGTTCACACTCCCCAGGAAATCTCGGCAATGGTACTCCAAAAGCTCAAGCAAGATGCTGAAGCTTATTTGGGACAAACTGTTACCCAAGCCGTGATTACAGTGCCAGCCTACTTCACAGATGCCCAGCGGCAAGCTACCAAAGACGCCGGTACGATCGCGGGTCTAGAAGTCCTGCGGATCGTCAACGAACCGACTGCTGCAGCACTTTCCTACGGGCTCGACAAGCAAAATATAGAACAGAAAATCTTGGTCTTTGACCTGGGTGGCGGTACTTTCGACGTTTCGATCCTGCAACTGGGAGACGGAATTTTTGAAGTCAACGCTACCTCCGGCAACAACCATCTCGGAGGAGATGACTTTGACGACTGCATCGTCCAGTGGCTGGTAGAAGCTTTCCGGACTCAAGAAGGCAGCGACCTCTCACAAGACAAAATGGCCTTGCAGCGCCTCCGAGAAGCTGCAGAAAAAGCAAAAATAGAACTATCCAACCGGGAATCCACCTCAATCAATTTGCCCTTCATCTCCTCTGACGACAAAGGGCCCAAGCATTTGGAAATGGAACTCTCCAAAGCTCAGTTTGAAAAACTGGTGGCTCATTTGGTGCAAGCGACGATAGATCCGGTGACTCAAGCCCTCAAAGACGCAAGTTTGACCCCCAAAGACATAGACAGAATTATTTTAGTGGGAGGTTCAACCCGGATTCCGGCAGTTCAAAAGGCAATTAGCAAGTATTTTGGGGGCATTTCTCCTGATAAATCGGTCAATCCCGACGAAGCTGTAGCGGTAGGCGCGGCAATTCAAGCCGGGGTTTTGGGCGGTGAAGTCAAAGACTTGCTGCTGCTTGATGTGACGCCGCTCTCCCTGGGACTCGAAACCTTGGGCGGGGTGTTCACCAAAGTAATCGAGCGCAATACAACTATTCCCACCAGCCGATCGCAAATGTACAGCACGGCGGCAGACGGGCAAACCTCGGTAGAAATTCACGTACTCCAAGGCGAGCGGGCACTGGTTAAAGACAATAAAAGTCTCGGCAAGTTCCTGCTCAAAGGCATTCCCCCAGCTCCCCGCGGCGTACCTCAAATCGAAGTTACCTTTGAAATCGATGCCAACGGGATTCTCAAAGTTGCTGCTGAAGACAAGGGAACCGGAAAAGAACAAAGCATCCAAATTTCCAATACAGGGGGATTGAGCGAAACCGAAGTCGAGCGGATGCGACAAGAAGCCGAACTTTACGCCGAAGAAGACATCAAGCGCGCTCTACTCGTCGAACTCAAAAATCAAGCTGACTCCCTCGTCTATAATTGTGGTGTAACTTTAAAAACCAACGCGCAACTGCTGAGTGACGACCTCAAGGCAGAAGCGGAAACAGCCGCAGCAGCCTTGCGGGCAGCGATGACTAACCCCGACATCACAGTCGAGGAACTCACGCCCGCAATCGAATCTTTCAAGCAACTGCTATACTCGCTCGGGACAGCAGTCTACGACCAAGCCCGCAGCGGGGTAGCCCCGTCAGGAGCTGTTGTTGAAAGGGAGATGATGTCAAAAGTAGAATCAGAACCAGAAGAGGTTAAAGCCGACGACGACAGCATTTTGCTGACAGAAGAGCTGCTGGTGGCGCCCCAAGCTCCGCCGGAACCAAAGCCGGAACCAAAGCCGGAACCAAAGCCGGAACCAAAGCCGGAACCAAAGCCCGAGCGACAGTCAAAACGACAGCCAAATCCACAGTCAAATCCACAGTCAAAACAAAAACAGAAGGTTCCCGAACCAGAAGTTGATGATATGAATCCTTTCCTTTAAAACTGAAAACCAAAAAATTAAAAGTTAAAAATTAACAATGAGAATTTTTGATTTTTAATTTGTAATTTCAGGAAAGGTCGCCCGTTTCTTTTTCGTACACTTTTTGTTATTTACCTCCAGGCAAGCAGCTCTATGGCCGGTGATTACTATGAAATATTAGGCGTTTCTCGCAGCGCAGACAAAGAAGAAATTAAGCGTGCTTACCGCCGTCTAGCTCGCAAGTACCATCCAGATGTCAACAAAGAACCCGGTGCCGAGGAGCGGTTTAAAGAAATTAACCGCGCCTACGAGGTACTCTCAGAACCCGAAACCCGCGCCCGTTTCGACCGATTCGGCGAAGCAGGCGTCAGCGGTGCAGGCGCACCTGGGTTCCAAGACTTTGGTGACAGCTTTGCCGATATTTTTGAAAGCTTCTTTCAGGGCTTTCAGGGAGGGGTCGGCGGCCAACAACAAGGTCGCAGGCGCAGCGGGCCGGTGCGCGGAGACGATTTGCGCCTCGATTTGCGGCTGGATTTTCGGGAAGCAGTGTTTGGTGGGGAAAAAGAACTCCGCATCAAGCATCTAGAAACCTGCGAAACTTGCACCGGTACTGGTGCGAAACCGGGAACCAGACCACAAACCTGCTCGACTTGTACCGGCAGCGGTCAAGTCCGACGCGCTACCCGCACTCCTTTCGGCAGCTTTACTCAAGTTTCAGTTTGCCCCACTTGCAACGGCACCGGGCAAGTGATTGAGGAGAAGTGCGAAACTTGCGGCGGCCGAGGCCAAAAAGAAGTGATGAAAAAGCTGAAAATCACAATTCCGGCTGGGGTTGACAACGGTACTCGCTTGCGCGTTTCCAATGAAGGGGATGCCGGCAAACTGGGCGGGCCGCCCGGGGATCTTTACGTGTTCTTGGCGGTGAATGAAGACCCGCTATTTAAGCGCGACGGCACTAACGTTAGCTCGGAAGTTAAGATTAGTTATTTGCAAGCAATTTTGGGGTGCCGGTTGGAAGTCGAAACCGTAGACGGGCCGACGGAATTGGTGATTCCTAGCGGAACTCAGGCGAATACTGTTCTGACTTTGGAGAAAAAAGGGGTGCCTCGCTTGGGAAATCCAGTCAGTCGCGGCGATCATTTGATTACGGTGTCTATTGACATTCCGACTAAGGTGACGGCTGAGGAACGGGAATTGCTGATGCAGCTTGCTAAGCTGAAGGGCGATCGTACTGGTAAAGGCGGCTTGGAAGGGTTTCTGGGTAATTTGTTTCAGAAATAAGCAATTTTTGACACCAATTGGTGTCAAATTTTCCTGTTTGAGGATTCCCCGGCAATTTGTTTTAGTATCTGTCAAAAATTTGTGTGCAATTGCTCACAAAAATCTCAGGTGGGACGCTTCCTAGGCATTCGGTTTCAGCAGCGCTCAAAAAAGTGAGCGCAATTGCGCTCACTTTTTTGAGAAAGAATAATAATCTGTGTCCAATTGGACACAAAATTTTAGATTCTCCAGTTTCCAGGCAACTTGTTTCAAAAACTAAGGCTTTGAGGATTGGAGATTGCAAAAAGCATTATGAATTCAACATCGAACATTGAAAATCCTAAACCCCCAGATGCCAAAATCGATCTGCGGGGTACTCCGTGTCCTCTGAATTTTGTCCGCACTAAACTGCGCTTGGAGCAAATGGCACCGGGAGCAGTTTTGGAAGTGTGGCTCGACCCTGGGGAGCCGATCGAACAAGTACCTGATAGTCTCAAAATGGAAGGGTACCAGATTCTCGAAACGCAATTTGTAGCAGATGAGCCGGATTCTGGATTTTTTGCGATGAAAGTGCAGCGCCCAGAAGACAAGGAAGCAGGATGAGCCTGAATTCACCCTCGATCGTGGGTACTGTAATTGCTGTTCAGGCTAACTTCTACCAAGTGAGGTTAGATCCCGCTGTCTCCATTGACGGGAAAAATGCCCCCCTCGCTGATTCTCCGACTCTCCTGTGCACTCGCCGCACTCGACTCAAAAAAATTGGTCAACAGGTGATGGTGGGCGATCGCGTGCTGGTAGACGAACCGGACTGGACTGACCGCCGGGGTGCAATTTCTGAAGTCTTCCCGCGCCAAACAGAACTCAACCGCCCGCCTGTAGCTAATGCCGATCGCATTCTCCTCGTTTTTGCCCTCGCCGAACCCGACTTAGACCCCGCATCATTAACTCGGTTTTTAGTCAAGGCAGAATCTACAGGTTTAGAGGTGAGTTTGTGCCTGAACAAATGCGATTTGGTCACGCCCCAGGAGTTGCAACAGTGGCGCGATCGGCTTTCAGGCTGGGGCTACGAACCAATGTTTATTAGCGTCCGCAGCGGCGCAGTAGTTCAGAAAGCCACCGAAGAAAGTAAAAATGAAGTTTCTGCCCAAGAACCAGCTTACAATGACTTAAAGGAGAAAATAGAGGGAGCTAGCGTGACTTTTGAGAATAATCCCCTATTTGCAAATTCGGTCGATCGGTTAGCTCCGTTAAATCCCGTACATAGCCCGTTGCCGAACTTCCTTCTGCAGCACTTGCAAGGGAAAATAACGGTAATTTGTGGCCCTTCTGGGGTTGGCAAGTCCAGCTTGATCAACCAACTGATTCCGGCCCTGAATCTGCGAGTGAACGCTGTTTCCGGCAAACTCGGCCGCGGGCGCCACACGACTCGCCACGTCGAACTATTTGAACTCCCCGGCGGCGGACTTTTGGCCGATACTCCGGGCTTTAATCAGCCGGCTCTCGAATGCGATCCCTCAGAGTTAGCGGAATATTTCCCAGAAGCTCGCCAGAGGCTGGCTTTGGGTAGCTGCCAGTTTAGCGACTGTTCGCACCGAGACGAGCCTAACTGCGTGGTGCGGGGCTCTTGGGAGCGCTACGAGTATTACTTGAATTTTCTCTCCGAGGCGATCGTCCGCCAGCAACAAGAGCAAAACTCTAGTAGTGCCGAGGCGACTTTGAAACAGCAAACCAAGTCGGATGGTACGCAGCAATACGAACCGAAGCTGCAAACTAAAAAATATCGCCGCTCTTCCCGCCGCCTTCAACACCAGTCACTCCAAGATATGTGTCAAGACTTAGAGGAATTGTGAGTAAGTCGCCGCCCATCGCCTGCAGGCACTAGAAAACAGTACCAAGACTTACCCAGAAACCGGGTTTCCTCGACGAAAATACTTCGTTGCACCCCAAGGCCCCCTTCGCAAAACCGGCGTTCTTTAGTTGCGAGTGCGTAAGTCCTGAGTACATTAATAGCTAAAATTAAATGGCCTTAGATTTGTTAAAAAAAGTAGAACAGAAGCAAAAGTTAGCGGGTACTGCAGGAGCAAAAATATTGTGAATATTCAAGAACTGTTTGAAAAAGGCGGCCCCGCCATGTGGCCCCTGTTGCTGTTATCGATTCTATCTTTGAGTACCATTATCGAGCGCTTGTGGTTTTGGGCAAGCCTCCTGAGCAAAGAAAAGCAGATAGTTAACCGCATTCTTGAAGCGGCTCGCAGCGATTGGGGGGCAGCTAACGAGATTGCCAGACAAGCTAACCGACAGCCGATCGGGCGATTTCTTTCTGCACCCCTGCGGCTCTACAATCCCGAACCAGATTTATTTCGACTCGCACTCGAAGCTGCAGCCGATGAAGAGTTGGCTTCGATGCGTCGCGGTGACAAAATCTTAGAAGCTACGATCGCTCTAGCCCCTTTGCTGGGCTTGCTGGGAACAGTTCTGGGCTTGATTAACTCGCTCAGTTCTATCCGTCTGGGCGACATCGGCACGTCGGCAACAACTGGCGTAACTTTGGGGATTAGCGAAGCGCTGATCACGACTGCTACTGGGATGGTAGTAGCAATTTTTAGCTTGGCATTTTATCGGATATTTCAAGCTTTTTTGTTCAATCAGGCAAAAATATTTCGCAAAGCTGGAAATGAACTGGAATTGCTTTACAGGCAATACTGGCCGACGGCTAATGCTAAGGGTCGATCGCCCGGTGCAGAATACAGCAATTCTTCCTTTAGTGCCGATGGTTTGAACAAGCGTTCTCTCAATTCTCAAGAATCGGGAGAACGGAACCGGGAGCCGAAATTGAAAGGTTCCGATCCGGCTGAAGATTCACCTTCTAATAATTAGAACCAAGGAGAACGGATGAAGATTCACTTAGATACTCCTGCTGAAGAGGCTCGGATAGAACTCGTGCCTTTAATTGACGTGATATTTTGCATTCTGACGTTTTTTCTGCTCGCCGCTTTGCAACTGACTCGCCAGCAAGCAATTAATGTCGATTTGCCTAAAGCGAAGACTGGACAAACGCAGATGCGAGAGATGCTGATTGTCAGTATTGACGATTTTGGGCAAACTTATCTCGATCAATTGCCTGTTAATTACCAACAGCTCGATCGAGTTTTAAAGAGTTTCCAAAGCCAAAATCCTACGGGGTTGATGGTGCTGTACGCTCCTCAAAATGCCAGATATGCCAAAGTTGTCGAGGTTTTAGACAAATTGAGAGAGGTAGGGGGCGATCGAGTTGCCCTGGCAACTCTTCCTAGTTCAACTTCCTCTCCATTGCCCAATCCTTCGCTTCCCAATTCTGGCATTCCTGCTGCACCTGCGATCGGCAATTCCGGTCAACCCCAGCAGTCTCCTTTGGCTCCTGGGCAGCAGCAGCTCAATCCAAATCAGTTTCCATCTCCTCTCCCTGCTCCCGGGCAGCAGCAGTTCAATCCGAATCAGTTTCAATCCCCTCTCCCTGCTCCCGGGCAGCCTAGCAACTCTGGGGCAAATCAGGGCATTCCTCCTGTTTCGCCTGCACCCACTGCTCCCAATTTAAGACCCGGAGCGGTCACTCCACCGCAAAATGCCGGACCCTCGAATTAGTTACAAGGAAGAAGGTTCGGCAACGAGCATTGTACGGGATGTAACGGATGTCAGTCCGATGTCCGTCGGAAGAAGGGAGAAGGAAGAAGGGAGAACAGAGAAATAGAAATTTTCCCCCTCTCCTCATCTCCCCCTCTCCTCCCCTCATCTCCCCCTCGCGGAGAGAAGCTCCGCCCGATTTGGTATAAAGCGCTTCAATTCTTTTGGTTCGTATTGAGCCTTTTTTCTCTTCACAACTAGATACAGTTGTATATGCCTGCGGAAGGAACTTTTGCAGGCATTTCACCATCGTTATCACTAAGTTATTTCCTGGGACAGATGGTAATTTTGTCAAATGATTGTTACCTTTTGTAATATAGACTAAAGCCAGATGGGGTATCGGTCATCCCGAAACAAACGGTCGATCGCTGAAACAATTTACAAATCTGGTTAATCCAGGTGTTAACTTTTTAGTCACCTTTACTTACAGAGGAGTCAAAGTCATGAGCCAACCAGCAGAATTGTCTTTGGAACAGCAATTTAGCCTGTGTTCCTTCAAAACACAGGTAAATGACATGAGCCGCGAACAAGCTCAGGAGTTTTTGGTCAAGCTTTACGAGCAAATGATGCTGCGGGAAACCATGTACCGCCATTTTTTGAAACACCACTGGGGTTTAGAACCTAACCCAGGTGTTGAGTAGCAAAGAGTCGCAGTCGGCGACCTCCGTCTCTTACTCTCTTCCCTCAGGCGGAAAGGAGTTGGGGGTGATGGGGCGTCACTCGAAGGCAGAAGGTAGAAGGCGTCTGGACAGACGTGAGGAAAATTAGACAATTCCTTTGTGGATTTCACTGAATGTGGGAGTCGAGGTCAGCAGTTTGTCGATCGACATCACAGGAGAGCGCAAAGATAAGGTATCGCGCCTCGACGCGAAAAATGGATAACTATTAATAATAAGTTTTAATTTTTCAACCAATTAAAATTTTTAACCGATTGAATATTTTTGTCTTTAGTTGCAGCGGATGAGGCTTGACAACAATGGCGCTAGTCGGACATCTAAGCGCGACCTCCGACTAGCAAAACCTTCAATTTTCACATCAAACCCTAGAACTCGCAAATGTGGACTCTAGAAAGAGTTATTCCGGCTGACGTTCCAGAGTCGCCTCCATCGTACTCGTCAAGTAATGACCAGACATGATGCCGCTCGATTGGTAGTAGCGGTTGTCAGCAACGCGGTGAAGGGTATCAAAACCCGTCCGCCGCTGGCGTTCGTCTCCCAATACCCAATAACGCTGGACGATCGACTGGGGAGCAATCCAACCTTCGCCCTCGACGCGGCCGAGTTCGCTGTGTTGGAGTACAAAAGTATACTGCCGTTCATCGCTGTTGAGGTGTCCTCGGTACTGCAAAATAATCTCTTCGCGATCGCCTCCAGGAAACACCAGTTTCGTCATCATACTGAACCAATCTGTTCGGTTCCAGCTCACTAAAGTTTTGCCTTTAACCGTAATTGGCACGCCATTGCGCTCAATCCAGCTTCCTTCGAGCGTCCATTGGCCAGATTCCATTAAAAACGTGTGAGCCACAGTGCTGTTCCTATGCTTTTGCTGCTGGCTACAATGCTGGTGCAACAACGCACAGCCGTTGTCCCTCAGACTCTATGCTATCACGCCCAACTGTGCCAACAAGAGTTAATTTCCCCTAAAAGTACCGGTGCCCGGGCACCAGTAACTTGAGGCAGATTGCCGGGAATGCCCCGAACCCGCCATGCGGCTAAAACCGCGAAAGCGATCGCCTCTTTAAAATCTACATTCAAGCCTGCTTCAGAAGTAGTCAACACTTGCACTGGGTGCAATTGAGATTGCAATCGGCTTTTTAAGTAGAGATTGTGGCTGCCACCCCCGCACAGTAAAACTCGATCGGGCATAGCCGGTAAAAAAGTTTGGTAACTGTGAACGATCGAGGCCACAGTCAGTTCTGTCAGAGTAGCCAGCACGTCAGCAGGACTGAGGTTGTAACCTTGGGCCTCGACCAAACACCTGTCAAAATAGTCTACACCAAATAACTCTCGTCCCGTAGATTTCGGCGGTGCTTGGCGGAAGAACTCTGATGCGAGCCAATCATCGACTAAAGCTTGACAGGGAGTTCCCGAGGCCGCCCAAGCTCCACCTTCGTCGATCGTCTTAGTGCCCCCTGAGAAGTGCTGTACTGCCAAATCCAAGAGGGAATTCCCCGGGCCTGTATCCCAGCCGGAGATGCCATCCCCAAGACTCAAAATTTCTGACTCGTCCTGGTTTTCACCTTTTCCGGTGGCCGGAAGATAGGTAACATTGCCAATTCCGCCGAGATTTTGGATGCAGAGGCTGCGGTTGGGTTCTGCCAGCAGGCAGGCATCAACTATTGACACTAAGGGTGCTCCTTGACCGCCTGCTGCAATGTCTGCCGAGCGAAAGTTACTGACAGTAGTAATGCCTGTCAATTGTGCAATTAGCGCGCCCCGCCCGAGTTGCAAGCTGTAACCCATCAACGCACCAGCGCTCTTGTTTTGGCTTTTTCCGGCAGGTCGGTGGTAGACGGTTTGACCGTGAGAGCCGATTAATTCGGCTTTATCATATTCTGCTTGAATTGTCAAGGCAGCATTGGCAAATTCTTGGGCGATGGCATCATCTAATTCGGCTAGTTCAGCCATTGACAAAGCTGAGCCGCTGCAAACCGAGAGAATTTGAGCTCGCAAGTTAGCAGGATAAGGGAAAGTGTTGCCGGCCACCAATTGCACTTTCAAGTCTGTGTGGGAACCGACGACATCCACCAAAGCAGCATCAATGCCATCCACCGACGTGCCGCTGATCAAACCGATAACGCGGGTCATTCTATTTTAGATTTTAGATTTTAGATTTTAGATTGTTCACTTTTTCGATTTTTCGATTTTAGATGGTCGGGTGCGATCGGGCGATCGGATATTATTTGAGGTCGATCGTCACGATCACCACAGTAATATTATCGCGTCCCCCTTTATCCTTAGCTGCTTCAATCAAAGCAGTTGCAGCACCCTCGCAGGCGCGAATCGACTTCAGAGGCGAAGCAATCAAAGGATCGGACAGTTCCTCAGTCAAGCCGTCGCTGCACAGCAGCAAGCGATCCCCAGGTTGCACGTCCACCGGCAAAATATCTATCTCCCGCAAATCATCGCGGCCCAAACACTGGGACAAAACGTGACGCCAAGGATGACTGCGAGCCTGGTCGGGAGTTAGGGCCTTTCTTTTGACAGCCTGAGCCACCCAAGTCTGGTCTTCAGTAATCTGTTCCAAGCGAGAGCCGTGCAGGCGGTACAAGCGAGAGTCTCCGATATTAGCGCACCAAGGTCGGCCCTCATCCCTAAACATCAGAACCACAGCCGTAGTACCCATATCAGCACGCTCGGGGTGGTCTAGCTGATCCGTCAAAATTGCTTGATTGGCAATTAAAAAAGCCTTTTCCAACAACAGCGGAGAATCCTCAGGCCCTTCCCAATGTTCGACCAAATAAGATTGAATCGCCTGAGTCGCAATCCGGCTGGCTTCTTGACCTCCGGCGTGTCCTCCCATTCCGTCGGCCACTATGAAAAATCGCCCGTCAGAGTCTATGTAGTACGAATCCTGATTTACAGAACGAACTAGCCCTGTGTCTGTCTTACCTGCGAAAGAGCGTTTCATAGATTGGGTGATTGGACTCATCGAACTTGAAAGCTTGATTTAAGTAGTGCGATGTTTTTTTCCAAAACTTAAATCCCGAACAGGACTTGAAATTTCTGTCGCCCGCGATCGCGAGTTTTGGAAAAACTGCACTACCTTGACCTCATATTGTAGATCGATATGATAGTAATCCCGTCTTAAAATTTCGGTAAATCCAGTAAATTAAGCAGCACCTGCAAAAAAAAAACAGGATTTATACAAAAAATCAGAGGTTTAGCTGGCGAGAAATCTAGGAAGCAACAGGGTTTTTAGCGTCAAAGCGTGTAAGTTCGGTAAATTTTAGCAATCAGTTGTCAGCCAGCCAAAACTTAACTTTCGAGGTCAAATTTTGGCTGGCGAGAAATCTCAAACCTGAAATTTCAAATCCCAAATAGCACAATTATCACATCCTGTCTAAACGATCGATCCGCTTGAACAAACGCAGCATAGCAAACCCTGCACCCGCCGCCAGCACTGCCACAGCGACAGCCGGCCAGACTTGATTGCTGACAAACAAAATTGTCGCCGATAAAGTAAAAGCACTCATCAGCAAAGCATAATTCGTACCCATTTGAGCGCTGCTCATGCGACGTAGCAAGCGCTCTGTTTCGGCAGAACGGACGCGAATCCGCAAATCTCCCTGTTCGAGTTTGTCAATAGTCTCCTCAATCCGGCGGGGCAAACCCAAAGCAGTAGAACTCACCTGAGCCGCCTGACGGCCGATTTCGTTAAAAATACTGCTAGTTGTATCAGGGCCATTTCCATTACTCATAAGCTGCATGGCAAAAGGTTGTGCCACCTCCATAAAGTTGAACTCGGGATCTAAACCTCGGCCCACCCCTTCGATGGTAGAAAAAGCTCGCATTACAAAAGTAAAAGTAGCTGGGAAGCGAAAAGGTTGGTTGTAGGCGATATCGTAAAGGTCGTCCGTAATCGCGCTCACAGACTGATTTTCAAAAGGCTTGTCCATGAAGTTGTCCAGCATATACTGGATGCTGCGGCGCACCGGACTCATATCACCCGTAGGCACCAAAGCTCCCAAATTGATCAGAGAATCCATAATCCGCTGTCCATCCTTGGAAGCAATGCCGTAGAGCGTCTCCATCAGTCCTTCGCGGACATTCGACTGGATTTGACCCATCATGCCGAAATCGTAAAAAATCAGAGAACCGTCAGCACTAACAGCGATGTTGCCGGGGTGTGGGTCAGCGTGGAAAAAGCCGTCATTGAGCAACTGCCGCAAATAAGCTTTTGCCCCCAACTGAGCGATTAATTTACGATCGATACCGGCCGCTTCCAAAGCTTCGTAGTGGCTGATTTTAATTCCCGGCAGGTATTCCAAAGTCAGCACTCGCGGAGCCGCGTACCGCCAATAAACCTTCGGCACCCGCACCCAGTCACAGTTGCTAAAATTGCGGCGAAAAGTATCAGCATTGCGGCCTTCATGGAGATAGTCAATTTCCAGCCACAGAATGCGACAGCATTCCTCATAAATCCCCATCCAATCTCGGCCGTAGCCCCACTTAGGATGGTTTTGAAAGTAGCGGGCAATTCCCTTAAGAATTTGCAAATCGATCTCGAACAGCTTCCGCAGTCCCGGCCGCTGCACCTTGACCACCACTTCCTGGCCCGAATGCAGTTGAGCTTTGTGTACCTGACCCAGACTGGCAGCAGCCAGGGGCACTGGGTCAAAGCTGCGGTAGAGTTCTTGAACTTTCTTGCCCAAATCTTGCTCGACAATTACCTCCAACTGCTCGTAGCTGAAAGCAGGGACTTTATCTTGCAGCTTAGAAAGTTCCTCGACAAACTCTGCTGGGAACAAATCGGCGCGGGTGGAAAATAACTGCCCAACTTTAATGAAAGTCGGCCCTAAATCCAACAGTGTTTCTCTAACCCAGATAGCTTGAAAGCGGCGTCTGGCAACTTTCTTTTCTTCAGTCACGCCTCCCCAGTAGCTCCAATTTTTGCTGTCGAGCCAGAGGGAAGCCAGCCAGAGCAAGACAAAGGCCCAAATGTCGAAGAAGCGCCGCTTCCGGGAGTATTTTTCGCGATTCCAGCGATAAGCTTTACTTTTGTAGGATTTACCAGCAGTTTTTGGCTCATCGCCTTCGCCAGCGAGCTTTCTGGAGCGCTGGCGATTAACAGAGTCATCAAGGAGAGCAGACACTTGGGTTCCCAAATT
>JAICRN010000502.1 GCA_025937335.1 Microcoleus sp. TY_ISSM_2_bin.22 | reverse complement strand
CACTTCCCTCTCCCGGCGCGGAAATGCACCGCAGCGTGCCTCCGTGTCTTTCTACCACAATCTGATAGGAGATAGACAGTCCCAAACCTGTACCTTTGCCTACTGGTTTAGTAGTAAAAAACGGGTCAAATACCCGAGATTTAACAGACTCTACCATGCCCGCCCCGTTATCGGAAATTGCGATCGCAACCCGATTGTTATCCAAAACCTCCGTACGAATCCGAATCCAAGGCAATGAGTCGCAACTTAAAGGTAAACTTGGAAAATCTTGCCGTTCTGTTTCCGAAGCAGTCGCCAATTCCAGCTTCCTATTCCTGACATCGGCTAAAGCATCAATAGCATTATTTAAAAGATTCATAAACACTTGATTTAACTGGCCTGCGTAGCACTGTATCGGTGGCAAATTTCCATATTCTTTAACTATTTCAATATTACGATTTCTGCCATTTTCTTTAAGTCTGTGTTGCAATATTAACAGAGCGCTATCTATTCCTTCGTGGATATTAACACGCTTTATATCTGATTCTTCGAGGCGGGAAAAGTTGCGCAAAGACATAACTATTTGGCGAATTCGCTCGGCTCCGGTTTTAATTGAATTCAGCAGGTGCGGGAAATCCTCTTTCATAAATTCGAGTTCTATTTGTTCAGCCAACTCCGCAATCAAAGAAACAGGCTCCGGGTAATGTTCTTGATATAAATTGCACAAGTGCAGCAAGTTTTTGGCATACTCGCTAGCGTAAATGATATTACCGTATATAAAACTTACAGGATTATTAATTTCGTGAGCAATTCCCGCTACTAGCTGTCCCAAACCAGACATTTTTTCGGCTTGAATTAGTTGAGTTTGAGTTCTTCCTAATTGTTTTAATGTTTGTTCTAGCTCGTGATTTTTATGTTTTAACTGAGATTCAGCCTGTTTGCGCTTGGTAATATTGCGGGCGATAGCGATCGCTTGATTCGAGTTAAAAGGCAGCAATCTCGCTTCATAAGTTTCTTCTCCGGTCGCCATAGGTAGCGAATACTCTAGATTAACTGGAGTTCTGTTTTCGGAAACCTCAAGTATTGCCCGCTCGAATTGGCTGGCCGCGGTTGGCGGCAATATATCGATCATTCGTTTGCCCACAAAATACTCGGGACTCAGGTGCAAATCCGATGAATTTCCTGACAAGTAATCCAAAATAATGCCGTCTGAATCGATTCGGAAATACAAATCGGGCAATGCCAGAAAAACAGATTCCAACTCGGAAGTTTTTTGGCGCAATGCTTCTTGGGCGCAGTAGCGATCGCTAATATCAACAATCACGCCATCCAAACAGCAAACGTTCCCCTCTGCGTCGAACACAGGAGAACCTTTATCCCACACCCATTTAACAGTCTCGTCTGCTGCTAGCAAGCGGTATTCCAAGTTATAAGACTGTTTGTTTTCTATTGCTTGCCGAATATTGGCTTCTACTTTTACCAAATCTTCCGGGTAAATAATGCTAGCAAAAGTCCTACCTCCCCTGTTCAAAGGCGAAATAAAATCCCCAGCAGGGTAGCCAGTTAGTAAGTAAACCGCATTGCTAATAAAACTTGTCGAAAAATCGCATTGCCAGCGATAAACCACTCCCGGAATATTCGCTACCAAAGACCTAAATCTGGTTTCGCTACGGCGCAAAGCTGCTTCCGATTCATAACGTTCTGTAATATCGCGAGCGAAAGCTAGCACTGCAAATACATTGCCTTCAGGGTCGCGCAGGGGAAGTTTTTGGGTATCAAAAATATGTACTGAACCGTCTGCAACAGTGGCCGGATCGCAGGGATTGTGGATAATTTCGCCTGCCAGTACAGCAGAGTCGTCTGTGCGGAAGCCTCGGATATTTTTGGCAGAATTTCCAAACACTAGCTCTACTGAAAACCCTAATTCTAAATCGGATTTGCCAATTATTTCTGCTACTGTTTTGCCGATCGCTTGAGCGAAACTCCTGTTGACCAAAATATAGCAAAAATTTTTGTCTTTGGCAAAAATCCAGTCGCTGGTTTTGTCTATAACTGTGCGCAGCAGTTGTTCGGAACGTTCGGTTTTTTCCAAAGCTACCTGCAGTTCTAGTTCCAGGCACTTGCGAGCAGTAATGTTTTCAAAAGCAACGCCGACGCAGTTGTTGGGTAATGGAAAAGCTTTAATAGAAAAAGCGCGAGTTATTCTGCCACCTTCATCGCAGTCAATATCTTCAATTTCTACGGCTTTCTGACTGCGAATTACCGAAACAAATGCCTGGGGAATGTTTTTCGATCGCAGGTGGGGAAAAATCTCGTCGATTGTCATGCCCAAAACGTCGGCCATTTCTAATCCAGTAAACAGGGTAGCAGCGGGATTCGAGGCGATCGCCCTGAGAGTGCTGTCATCGTCTATATTTTCTAAATGGTAGACGTACAAACCAATTTGCATATTCTCGACAATTTGGTCGTAGAGGCGCACGCTTTCGTCTACCTGCCTGCGTTCGGTAATATCTTCAGTAATCCCCAAAACGTACTGAGGACGGCCTGCGGCGTCGAGAATTGGCACTTTGCGGGTGTGCAGTATTCTCATACCTTTGTGGCGAGTTTGAATCGGCTCTTCGGCTATGTCTTTAACAGTAGATTGGTTGCGATTGCCGGTCAGTATTTCCCTGTCTTGAGCGGTGAAAACATCAGCTTGTTCTTTGGGGTAAATATCGTAGTCATTTTTGCCGATCGCCTCTTGAGAGGTAACACCTGCGATCGTTTCTCCCGCTTTATTCCACAGCACAAATTTCAGGGAGGAAGCATCTTTAGCAAAAACACCCACCGGCAGATTTTCTACTACGGAATTGAGAAACCCTCTAGCTGATTTTAATTCGGCTTCTGCACGCTTGCGTTCGATGCCTAAAGCGATGACATCGGCAACCGATGCTAAAGTTTCTTGAAAGGGTGGTGTCAGCGGCTGGCTGCTGATAATTACCATAACTCCCACCAGCCGTTCTTCGACAATTAAAGGGTAGCCGGCGAATGTGAGAATTTGCTTGGGGATTGGGCAATTTGCCGGCTTTTGACGGCTGTCGATCATTGCTAATTCGGAACTGTGTGCCGCTGTTGCTTGGGATTCTTCCTGTAGGAGTTCAAAATTATTCAGTTCAAATCCGCAGTCGAATTGCGCTTTTTGCTGTTTGGCGATCGAGTTAACTTTACTTTCAATAAAGCTAGCCCGATCGGCTGTGCGGCTGTAGATTCCCGAGACGGCTTGCAATTCCCAAACATTCTGTTGAGAGTTAAAAATCCAAATTTCAGCAGAGGCGACATCGAGATTTCGCACCATTGCCTCGCAGCAGGGAAGCAGGATATCTTGAGGGTGTTTGGTGAGGGCAATACCGACATCGGCTACCATTGCTGTGAGGCGAGAAGCTTGGGCTTTTTCCGCTTCCAACCGTTTGCGATCGGTGATGTCTTCCACCAAAGAAAGCACGGTAAAAGTGTCGCCGCTGCGAATAATTGAGTTGAACCAGCGGCACCAAATTACCTGTCCGCTTTTAGTATAGTTGCGGTTAATTGAAGTATTGCCTCTGCCTGTGGCTAGTTCCAGTTCGATCGCGCTTACAGCCTCTCTATCTTCTTCGCAAACCAAATCTAAATCGCCGAACTGCTTGCCCATCATATCATCGGATGTCCAGCCCAAGATTTCTTCAGCGCGTTTCGACCACTGAACGATGCGAAAATCTTCATCCCAGCCCACCATTGCCAGGGGACTGTTAGCTGCATTCAACCACAGTAAATGGTTGGATCTGCGCAACTCTTGAGTTTTCTGCTGCTGCCAGCGGTAGTGCCTGGTGATATCTCTACCAACGCCGAAAACCCGCATCTGGTTGCTAGAGGCATCCACCGCTGGCGTGTAAGCCGTTTCGTAAATTTTTATCCCGCCGTCTGCCGCCGTCACCTCGTGAATTGCCAGCCTTTTTTTCCCTGTGATAAATACTTGTTGCAGGCAGGGATCAATCTGCGAGATTATCTTTTTGAGAGGAGCATTATTGGGATATAATTTTAATAATTCTTGATGAGTTTTGTTGACTATTTCAGCAGGTTCCAATCCCATCCAAGCAGCAGCGACAGGATTGAGCGATAGGTACTTTTGCTGTCGATCGCACTCTAGGAAAGCATCAACCGAGTTAGAGAAAAAAGACTGTAACGAGTTGATAACTTCCTGCATGGGTATTTTTCGATCGCTTGCAAGTTAAGCTCTAAAATTTTCCTAAAGTTAGTTTAACTCACTCAAATATTTTTGCGCACTTTACTGCGGCGGTTCCCGGTGCAATTTTTGGTGCAATTTTCGGTGCAATTCCCTATAATACAAAAATTTTAAGGAAATAGTATTTTTTGGAATATAACTTAATTAGAGAGAGCAGATGCTCTTTTTTTGAACGAGACGTAGCGGATATAAAAGGGAGATGGGGAGAGGGGGAGAGTGGGAGCGCCGGAGCGGGGGAGAGTGACGTGTAGGGACACGGCACTGCCGTGTCCCTACGGGGAAGCTAACGATGGCGGGTGTACTTCATAAATAAGGTGCGCACCGAGCACCCGGAGCGACTGAAGACTACATCAT